>JAHJTB010000040.1 GCA_018830135.1 Pseudomonadota bacterium
CCTGGCCGACCGGGCCCTCGAGACATACGGGGCCATCGACGTGCTGGTCAACAACGCCGGCACCAATCCCTATTTCGGACCCGCGGTGGAGGCCCCGGAGTCGGCCTGGGAAAAGACCCTGGGGGTCAACCTGAAAGGCTATTTTTTCATGGCCCAGGCGGCGGCCCGGGTCATGGTCCGGCAGGGCGGCGGCCGTATCATCAACATCTCTTCCATGATCGGATATTCCAACAGCCCGATGACCGTCATCTACGGCATCACCAAGGCCGGCGTGATCTCCATGACCCGGGCCCTGGCCAAGGAACTGGCCCCCCATAACATCCGGGTCAACGCCATCGCGCCGGGTTTCGTGGCCACCGATTTCTCGGCGGCGGTGGTGGAGAATCCACAACTGCACGCGTCGGTCGTAGCCGGCACGCCTCTGGGGCGCATCGGCGAAGCCGACGAGGTGGCCGGCGCGGCCGTGTACCTGGCCTCGGATGCCTCGTCCTACGTCACCGGCGCGGTCATCACCGTGGACGGCGGCACCCTGGCCTGAGCCGGGCGCGGCCAAAACAGGGGCAAAGGACGGGAAATAATCAGACCCAGCGGTCGACGATCCGGCCTTTGTACCAGAGTTCGTCCGGGGACTGGGTCTCTTCCAGGCTCCGGAGGCCGGACGGTTCCGAGGGCGGATCGAGGAAGGGTTCTGCCGGCGGCGCGGCGGATGCAGGCGAGCGCGAGCGCAACACGCGGGCGGCCGCGCGGGCGTTTTCGATCCAGGCCTTGGACGGATTGAGTTCCATGGTAAAATATTAAACCGAAACTTGAGGTTTGGCAAGCAGACATGATACGACCCTGGCGGGAAATCCAAAGCCGCATCGAGTACCAGACCCGGATTTTCACCCTGAAGATCAGGCGGATGCTCTCGCCTCGCAACGGCCTGGAACACGATTTTTACGTGCTCGAGACCGCCGACTGGGTCAACGTCATCCCCCTGACGGCCGACAACCGGGTGGTCATGGTCCGGCAGTATCGGGCCGCGGCCGACGAGATCACCCTGGAGATTCCGGGCGGGCTGATCGAGAGCGGCCAGACCCCGGAAGAGTCGGCCAGACGGGAGCTGCTCGAGGAAACCGGCCACGCCTGCGAGGAACTCGTCAGTCTGGGCCGGGTCCGGCCCAATCCGGCCATCCTCGAAAACACCTGTCACTTCTTCCTGGCCCGAGGGGCGGAACAGGTGGCCGAACTGAACCAGGACGAGGCCGAAGACATCGAAGTGGTCAAGGTCGGCCTGGACGAGATACCTGGAATGATCGCCGAGGGACGGATCGACCATTCCCTGGTCGTGGCCGCCTTCTACCGGTTTTTCAGCCGGGAGGGCCGGTCGGCCGGTTGACGGCCTTGACGCGGCGACCGCGGGCGGTTTTTGCATTTGTCTTTGGGCAATGGTATAATTCGCACCGTTATTATTACTTTTTTTCGGGGAGGATGGCATGGTGATAAAGAGACTGGGACTGGCCCTGCTGGGCGTCCTGCTGGTGCTGGGCTGCGCGACCGGCGTCATGAACGTGTCGTATACCGCGAAACAGGAACCCCCCTTGAAGATCGACCCCATTTATCTCAAGGTCAAGGACATGCGAACGGACCGGAGCGTCCTGAGTCCGGCCGTCAAGGCCGCGGACATCTTCGCGGGCGGCGGGATCGGGTACATGGACCTCGATGCGAAAAACCCCCAGGGCCGCTCGACGCAACTCAAGGAGACCTCGGTGGAAAAGGCCTTCGAGGAAGCCTTTCGCATGCGTTTCGGCTCCCGGGGTCTGGGGCTGCTGCCCGAGGCCGAAGGGGACAAGCCGGCTCTGATCATCGAGGTCGAACGGCTCTACCTGGACCTGGCGGATTCGAGCTTCAAGGCCGAGGTCAGTTATCTGGCCCGGTTCTACAAGAACGGCAAGGAGATTCACAAGGAACGCATCTCCGGCCGGGCCGAACGGTTCAAGATTCTGGCACGCAAGACGGCGGAGGAGGCCATCAGCGAGGCCTTCACCATGTCCGTCAACAGTCTGGACCTGGAAGCCTTTCAGAAATAAAAAGCCCGCCCTCCGCCTGGGCGCGGAGGGCTCGAATCAAGGGGAAGGGGCCTCGTCCCGGCCGGGGCACGGGCGGCGTGATGCCAGGAGCGGACCGTCAGTCCCGTCCCGGCCCGTCCTGATCAGGCGAGGCCGCCTTCTCGACTATTATTTCAATCCGCATATCCAGAAGCGGCGCGTCGATGATGGGCCGCCCCACGTCCAGAAGGTCCGCGTCCAGGGCCTTCAGGGACTCCATGTCCTCCAATTGAACCCCGCCGCCGAAAGCGATCCGGACTCGGTCTCTCAGACCCGCCCGGCGCAGCGCATCGGTCGTCCGGGCCAGGTCTTCCGGACTGCCCGTGTCAATGAAAATGATGTCCGCGCCGAGTGCGACCGCGTCGACGGCCTCCCGGTCGATCGCGCCGTATTCGCCCTGGACCTGAACCACTTTCAGATATCCGTTCAGGCCGGCCACGGCGGCCAGGCACGGCCGGACGCCCCCCAGCATCCGCACGTAGTTCTTGTCCAGATACAAAAACGGGACCTCCGCGATCCGGCTTTTCGCCCCGCCGGCGATCACGGCCCTCCGGATCATGTCCTTCTGCCCCCAGGGCATCTTCTTCCAGGCCCCGGACACGATCTCGGGCCGCCGGCCGGCCTTTTCCACAAACCGGCGGGCCGCGGTGGCAATGCCCGACGGCTTGGCGATCAGGCCGATCAGTCGCTCTTCGGCCATGGCGATCTGCTTGGGTCGGCCGTGGTATCGGGCGATTTCATCCCCGGGCCCGACCGGACTGCCTTCGCCCAGGACGTGTCCGATCTTCAGGCCCAGGGCCTCGGCTTCCCGTTTCAGGGCCGCGGTTTCCGCCAGGATGCCCCGATCGTCGGCGATGATGCGGGCGGTGACCGTCCGGTTCGCGATCCCTCGCAGGATCTCGTCCCGGATGTCCGGCTCGTTGGTTTCAGTCAAATCCGTTCCGCGCCCCGGTCAGACCGTGGCCGGGTCGATCCCTCTCTGCTTCAACCAGAGAGGCAGATAGTGTTCGTCCACCCGGCGGCTGACCTCGGGGGCCCGGGCCAGCAGGAATTCGCTCATGGAAGGGCTAAGGTTGATGCCGCCGTAGCTGCCGTCGAAGACGATGACCTGGTCGGTCCCGGCCTTCTCGATGGCCAGGGCCAGGGCCTCCTCGAGGTCCTCGGCGATCCGGGCCCGCTTGACCGCGCCGAAGGTCAGACCCTCGGCCAGTCGCCTGCCGGCGATGACCAGCGGATAAAAGGCGGCCAGGCCGTGCATGTTCTCCTTCCAGGAGTAGTTGAGCAGCAGGACCTTGACGGCCCGGTTGACGTGCTTGAGACCCGTGTTTCGGGCCGGACAGACGTCCAGGTCCAGATGATCGGTCGGGGCCATGAACAGGTTCCCGGAGGTCAGACCGCCGGCGTGCAGGTACCAGGGCCAGCGTCCGGCGTCCAGGGCCGCGACGCATTGGTCGATTTCCGCGAAGAGCCGGATCAGCTTGCCGAACGACTTGAGCGTGTTGGCGGTCAGTTTCTGGTTGAGCCGTTGCATGTCGTTGTCCGCGGCAATGTCGATGACTCCGGCCGGCGAGGTGACCAGGAAGGCGGCAAAGGCGAACCGGCTCTGCACGAAATCCGAGTCGAAGATGGCCTGGGGCACGATGTTGCCGCTGCGGGAGTCGAAGTTCTTGTGATAGACCGACCGCGTCTCGAGCCGGGCGTAACTCATGGTAAAGGCCTTGAGGGTCCGGTTCATCAGGTGATGAAAATAGAGTTCCCTGGGGTCGTCGTAGTGGGCGTGGATGATCCAGTCCGCGTCATAGACCTTGGCCAGGCCGTAAAGCGTCCCGATTTCCGTCTCGATGGGCACGCCCCGATCGAAAGGGCCGCAACTGGCGATCCGTCCCCCGAAGTGTTCGTCCAGTCCGTAAAAGGGCACGATCTCCCTGGCCTCCCACTTGGCCCCCCCGACGCAGAAACGCAGGCGCATGTTGCGGCAGCCCGTCCGGGCCTCGACCACGTCCTTGATGGTCCGGAGCATTTCCGCGTACGCCCCTCCTTCCAGGATGCTGAAACCATGCTCCGAACACAGGAGATTGATCGTGTCGTCGGGCCTGATCATGCTCAGGTCCACGCCGGCCAGGGTCCGGTCCGCCGCCCGGCGGACCGCTGAAAGGTCGTCTCCCCGCAGGTATATTTCCCGGGGAACGTCGGGAAAGAGTTCGTCCATGCCCAGGGATACGATGCCGGGCAGATCGGCCACCCGACGGGGCGGCAGTTCGGGTTCCTCGGGAAAGGCCATGATTTGGGGCGGTACCAACGCTGCCTGCCGCATGATGTCCTCCCTAGTTCTCCGGGCCGGGGGCCGGGACTTCCAGGCCCTCCTCCAGGCGCCGGCGGGCTTCTTCAAGCCGGAATTCCGGGTATTTTCGAACCACAGCGTCCGAAAGGTTCCAGAGCGCCGCGTCCACGTCGTACCAGGAGGCCCCCTTGGGCGGGGTCGTGTCGATACCGTGGGCCCGGAGCAGTTCCAGGATCAGGGACATGCACCACATGCCGCAGGCCGTCCGAACCCCGGTCATGACGCTCAGGTCTTCCGGGGACCGGGCGCCCATGAGGATCGCGGCCGCGACCTCGTCGGCTCGGGTCAGGGTGCAGGGGCATATCACGTCTTCCGGCCGGAGATGCGCCTTGCCGCACAAGGCCTGAAGCTCGTCCGGGTCCACGCCGGACGGGTCCACCCGCAGGATGACCGGTTCGGCCCGGGGGACCACGCTGATCGCCTCCTCTTCGCAGTAGTCCATGCATTTGAAACAGGATGCGCATTTCTTCCCGTCCACCACGGCCTTTTTTTCCACCACCCGGATCGCGCCGGTGGGGCAGACGCGTTCGCAGATTCGGTCTCCGATGCATTTGGTCGGGTCCACCTCAGCCATTGAATGCAGTTTTCTCATAGCCTGTCTTTTCCTCATTCCCTGATGCACGAAAAATCGTCCGAATGCGGCCACGGCTTCCGGAAAGGAGCAGAACGGTCCGACCGGAAAACCCGATGAGCCAGCGTAACGGATACGGAGCGATCCCTGTTCCGTTAAATCCATTTTACAGACTACTGTTCGAATGACGTGGCAAACGCTATCAAGCCGAAATTCAAAAGTCAAGCCAGGTGATTCCGAACAGCCTGGTGGAAGAAGTATCCGGCAAGGCCGCTCGTCGGTTCGACCAGAGGCAGGGCGGTCCGGGCCAGCCGCAGGGATCAGGGCTGAGAAGAATGTCCAACAGGCAGATCATCCGGCCGGCCTGGTTGTAGGTCAGGGTCAGGTCGTCGAGGCCGACCACGTTGCCGGCCGCGTCGTAGGAAAAGGTCCGGGGGACCGGGCCGTCGACCGAGGTCAGCCGGCCGGCCGTATCGTACTGATACAGGCTGGTCTGGCCGTTCCGGGTTTCGCTGAGCTGGTTGATAAGGCGGATTGTTGAATATTATTGCTTTGATATTAGGAAAAAATGACAGCTATACAACCCAAGGATAATCCAACTATAAACGATATTATACAAATTTTAAACCATATTCCTATTTTCCCTGTCTCTGAACGAGTTAACTCTATATATTCAAATATGAAAGCTGGGCTAAATCCTAAAAATACATATTTTGATTTTCCTCGCTTATATAAATAGTGGCTCATCTTGAAACCTGATATATAACATAATATAAATGCGAAAAACATCATAACTATAATAATGACCATAATATTATACAACCCTTATGGTTTTAATTACAACAACCAATGATTTTTTTATATAAAATCCAGGTATAGCAAACAGTCACTTTGCCGCTTTTCCCATAGGAAATACCGGGAGACAAAATCACTTCTCCCAAGGTAAATCCCAAGTTAAGTTCTCCTGGTCCTACACCAAACTCGGTCGATATACCTTCATATCCATCAGGACAATTTGTTTCACTTATACTAGATGCCACAGCACCCGCTGATAAACCAAATCCTGCCCCAAAACATAACTTAAAAGTAGAAATTAACCAAACATTTTTCCCATCACAGCATAGGTACAGATCAGGGCCTGCCCCGAGAATATAATGGCCTTCAACCCCAAATCCCCCTCCATTATACGCGAATAGCCCTATTCTGTCAGTCCGAACGATGGGATTGTTTTCCCATAGATATAAGGTGAAAGATCGAGCGGGTCCTGCTGGCGAAACTGCATGACATGTGGAGTGCCATTGCCTAAAGGCTGGTTTTGGAAAAGCGGGTCCACCCTCAGATATCTCCCGACACCCGGATCATAATACCGATGCCAGTTGTAATGCAAGCCGATTTCGTCGTCGTAGTACTGGCCGGGCAGGCGGAGGTTGCTGGTCCGGGTGTTGGCCCGGCCCAGAGCGGCGGCGCCGAAGGGGTCGTACCGGGCCTGCCAGACCACATGCTTTTTATCGTTGGTCATGGCCTGGGGCGTGCCCAGGTGGTCGTTGGCGTAATAGAATATCTTGTCGGTCTTGGGTTCGGGCAGGGACCGGATCATGGCCAGTAGTTCGCCGTTGAGCCAGACGTACTCCTTGCGGATGCCCTGCCGCCTCGGGTTTTCAGCAATAAGATTGCCCTGCATATCGTAATGAAAGATTCTCCGGCCGCCGGTCTTCTTGACCACCCGCTGTTCCAGGGCGTTGTACGTGTATTCGGCCACGGCCCCCTCGGGGCCCGCGACCGAGGCCAGACGGCCGGCCTGGTTGTAGGTCAGGGTCAGGTTGTCGAGGCCGACCACGTTGCCGGCCACGTCGTAGGAAAAGGTCCGGGGGACCGGGCCGTCGACCGAGGTCAGCCGGCCGGCCGCATCGTATTGATACAGGCTGGTCTGGCCGTTCCGGGTTTCGCTCAGCCGGTTGCCGACCGGGTCGTACTCATAGACCAGGTCGCCGAAGACGCCCTGGGCCCCGATCAGGCGGTCCATGGCGTCGTACTGATAGGTCCGGGGCAGGGAGGCCGAAAGCACGGCCTCGAGGGCGCCGGAGCCCTGGAAGCTCCGGCTGGTCATGTGGTAGCGGCCGTCATACGCCAAGGTCGCGGAGACGCCGTTGCCATAGGTCAGACCGGTCATGGGACCGAAGGGCAGGTAGGCGATCTTTCTGGCCAGCACGGTTTCCACGTCGTTTTCCAGGCTGACCACCCGGCGAACCCGGCCGGCCGCGTCCCGGCCGTAGGTCACGTACCGTCCGCTGGGATAGATGACCCGCCGCAGGTCGTCGTCCTTGTTGTACCGGTATTTGGTGACATAGGTATTTCCCAGGACGGTCCGGGACTCCCGGCGCAACAGGCCTCTTTCGTTGTAGGCAAAGGCGTATTCGCCGCCCTGGTCGATCCGTCCGGTCAGGCGTCCGATGCCGTTGGTCCCCTGGTCGTAGGCATGGGCCACGTTTTCCGAGGGGTCGGGATAGGAGACCTGGACAAGGCGACCCAGGGCGTCATGGGTCAGGGTCGCGACCACGCCCCGGGCGTCCCGGCG
>JAHJTB010000381.1 GCA_018830135.1 Pseudomonadota bacterium
ACGCTTCGGGCACCAACCACGTCCTGCCGACCGGCCGTTGCGCCCGGATGTTCTCCGGCCTGTCCGTGGACGACTTCATCAAGAAGCCCACCTTCCAGTACCTGTCCCGCAAGGGGTTGGAGCATTTGAAGGATACCGTTCTGACCTTGGCGGAAGCCGAGGGCCTGCCGGTCCACGCCGAAACCATCCGCCAGCGTTTCGTCGAGTAGAAGCGGTTCGTTCAGAAAAAAAGAGCGGGGCGCGGCTGTTGCCGCGCCCCGCTTCATCTTTATGGCTTTCAATCCCGCTCCGCCCTCAACGTTTCCGACGATGGTAGTATTTATCCAGTTCCTTTTTCCCGGGTCGAACCAGCCAGGGCGGCGGCAGTTGATATTTTTTGGACAGTTGTTCGCCAATGACCCGGGCTTCCTCTTCAGTCTCGAAAAAGCCGACCCGGATGCGATACCAGTTCTGCCCCCGGATTTCCGTCTGGTAGGCGTAAACCCGGTAAGGCAGGGACATGAAGGAGTCCAGAAGCTGGCGGGCCTTTTCCGGGTCCTGGGTCGAGAGAGCGTTGACGACCCAGATTCGGCCTGCCTTGGGCTTGGATGCTTTGGGTTCGTACGTCCGGGCGACCGGGGCCGTTTCCGCCGCCGGCCCGGCCTTGGCGGTTTCCGATGGGGTGGCCTTGCCCGTGTCAGTCTCTAAGGCCGGCCGGGCCGGCTCGGGTTTCATTTCAGCCGGAGGTATCGCCTTGTCCTCGGAGGGGGGCGAAGGCGGCTTTTCCCCGTCCTCTTTCTGTTTTGCCTGGAGGGCCGCGGCAATCCGTGACGGTTCGGCTTCCTGGGCCGGTTCGGGCGGCCGGGCCGGAGAGGCGGGCTGCTCGCCCGGAGTTGCTTCAGCCGGCGTCGGCTGGGTCCGCGGTTCGGCGGCCTGTTCGGCCGGCGGGGGCATCAGCTTCTGGGTGAGTCGGGGCTGGACTGTCTGGCCCTTGCCCTGGGGCCTGGCCCGAACCGCCACTTCCTTCGATCCCTCGTCGGAAGTCGGGCGCAGATAAAGCCAGTATGCGGCCCCGCCCGCGGCCGCGGCCAGCACCAGCAGCAGGATCAATACGGACAGCCTGGATATTCCCGATTTCTGTTTTTTCATGTCTCACAGCAATCGGCCGGCGATCGGTTCCGACCCCGGCCCGGTTTCAGGTGGCATAGCCCAGGTCGAAGGCCTTCAGGTTGACCTTGAGAAAAGCGGCCTTGGTGTTGTCGCGGATGGCCTTTTTCAGATGCTTGGGCTCGACCGGCAGGGCCGCGTGTTTGGCCAGGGCGCCCAATAAAACCATGTTCAGAGACAGAATGGTGCCGGCTTTGTGGGCCTCGGCGTCCGCGTCGATCGAGATGAGCTTCTCGACCCGCCCGGCCATCTTGTCCAGGGCCGAGGCCAGGTCCGGGTAGGTTCCCCGTCCGATGGCCACGGTAAAAGGGGCCTGGGGATGGGAGTTGGTGATCACCGTCGTGTTTCTGGAGCATTTCGAGGCGGCCCGAAGAGTCTCCGAGGGCTCGAATCCCAGGAGTACGTCCGCTTCGCCGTCGGAAACGATGTTGCTCATCAGGTCGCCCAGGGTCACGGCAGACTCGACCACGCCGCCCCGCTGGGCCATGCCGTGGACCTCGCTGACGTTGACATTGACCCCGGCCAGCAGGGCCGCTTCACCGATGAGACTGGTGGCCAGCAGGGTCCCCTGCCCGCCGACGCCGGTAATATGGATGCGCATGGCTGTCATGGTTCAGGCTCCTTTTTTCACCGGCCGGATGGCGTGTTCCGGGCAGACCTGGCCGCAGACCGCGCAGCCGATGCACAGGTCCGGGTTGATCATCACCGCCTGGTCTTCGACGTAGAAGGCCGGGCAGGCCAGGAGGTTCAGGCAGTCCCGGTGATTCTTGCACTTGCTCTGGTCCACCTCGAAAACCGGACGTTTGGGTAACGTGCCGATGCGGCGGGCGTAGAGGGGGCAGACCTCCTGGGAGATGAGCACCGAAACCCCTTCATGGGCCATGGCCGCCTGCACGGCTTCCTGGGTCTTGATAAGATTGCGAGGCTGAACCACGTGCACGTCTTCGACGCCCACACCCCGAACCACGTCTTCGATCTTGATCTGTTTGTTGTCCCGGCCCAGCGGCTTGGTGTCCACGCCCGGATGAATCTGGTGCCCGGTCATGGCCGTGGTCCCGTTGTCCAGGACGACCAGCAGGACGTTGTGCCGGTTGTGAACCGCGTCGACCAGGCCGGTGATCCCGCTGTGGAAAAAGGTCGAATCCCCGATGAACCCGACGGTCTTGCGGCCGGTGGCCCGAGAAATGCCGCAGGCCGTACTGATCGACGAACCCATGCACAGCAGGAAGTCGGCCGCGGAAAGCGGCGGCAGCAGGCCCAGGGTGTAGCAGCCGATGTCCGTGGGATAGACCGTGTCCTGACCGGCGATCTTTTTGACCGAAAAGAAGGTCGAACGGTGCGGGCAGCCCGGGCAGAGGTTGGGCGGACGCCCGGGGACCTCGGGCATGTCCTCGGTCTTGATCGGTTTGGCGGCCTGATACTTGACCCCGAAGTATTTGGCGATCCGGTCCCGAACCATGCCCGGGTCGAATTCGTAAAGGCGGGAGAAGAGCCGGGCCGATTTACCGGCGATGGCAACGGCCAGGCCGGCCTCCTGGGCCGCGGCCTTGACCTCGTCCTCCATATACGGTTCCAACTCCTCGACCACGAGCACCTTTTCCTTGCGCCGCAGAAACTGCTGGACCGCCTTGCGGGGAAAAGGATGGGAAAAGCCGAGGCGGAGGACGGCGACCTGGTTCTTGAGGCCCAGGTCGGCCAGGGCATCCGTGACGTAAGCGTAGCTGACGCCATTGGTGATGATGCCCCAACGGCCCCGGCCGTCGACGAAATTGAGTTCCGATGCGTTGGCCAGTTCCAGGGCCTGGTCATATTTGGCCAGCAGCACTTTGTGCAGGACCCGGCCCACGGCGGGCACCACCACTTTTTTCATGGGGTCCTTGGTGAAGTGGCCCTGGGTCATGGGTTTCTTCAGCTTGCCGAAGGTGACCGGTCCCCGGGAGTGGTTGATGCGGGTCGTGGTGCGAAGGATGACCGGGAGCTTGAGGCGTTCGGAGAGATCGAAGGCCTGGACGGTCATGTCCTTGGCTTCCTGGGGCGAGGACGGTTCGAGGATCGGCAGTCCGGAAAGCTTGCCGTAATACCGGTTGTCCTGCTCGTTCTGGCTCGAAAAGAGCATGGGATCGTCGGCGCACAGGATGACCATGCCGCCCTCGACGCCCACGTAGGCCAGGGTCATCAGCGGGTCGGCGGCCACGTTGACCCCGACGTGCTTCATGGTGACCAGGGTCCGCAGGCCCGAGGCCGCGGCGCCGGCGCCAACCTCCAGGGCGACCTTTTCGTTGGTCGAGTATTCGAAATAGATGTCGGTTTCCGGGGCCAGTTGAAAAAAGGTGTCCGGGACCTCGGAGGATGGCGTGCCCGGATAACAGGTCACGAACGCCACGCCGGCCTCGACAGCCCCCCGGACAATGGCCAGATTGCCCAGGAGAAGGCGTTTTTGGCCGGCCTTGGGACTCAGTAATGGATGCATGTCTCACCTCGTGAAAGATGGATTGCCGGAGCCGGGACATCTATCTCCGGCTTGTTAATTCGTTCCTCCCGTCAGCGTTCGTCAATGACCCGCTTGGCCTTGCCTTCCGAGCGTGCAATCGAGTTGAACGGGGCGATCGTCACCGGCACATTGATGCCGATAGTCTGGTGAATATGAGCGGAAATCTTTTGCCTCAGTTCGTCCAGGGCCCCCTGGCCCCGGCCGTAAACATCCTCCTTGGCCTCGGCCTCCACGGTCAGGTTGTCCAGATACCCCTTTTTGAAAACACGGATCAGGTAATGGGGCTCCATCTCCGGAAAGTCCATGATCATGGCCTCGATCTGGGAGGGGAAGACATTGACGCCCGAGATGATGAGCATGTCGTCAAAACGGCCGGTGACCTTGTCCATGGTGATCAGGGTTCGACCGCAGGCGCATTTGTCGCGCCGCAAGGTCGTGATGTCCTTGGTCCGGTAACGGATCAGGGGCATGGCCCGACGCTGGATCGCCGTGAAAACCAACTCGCCCTGCTGACCGGGCTCGACCGGCTCTTCGGTAATCGGGTCGATGATTTCGGGGAAAATATGATCCTCGTTGATGTGAAGATGATACTCGGGGCAGGAGAAGGCCACGCCCGGGCCCATCATCTCCGTCAGGCCGTAAGCCTCATGGGCCTTGATGCCCATGCGGTCCTCGATCTCCTTGCGCATGGCCGAGGTCCACGGCTCGGCCCCGAAGCAGCCGATCCGCAAAGGCAGCTGGCGGAAAGCCACCCCCATCTTCTCCGCGCGCTCGGCAATAGTCAGGGCATAGGTCGGGGTGGCGAACAGCACGGTCGAACCGAAGTCCTGCATCAACATGATCTGGCGCTCGGTCAGGCCGGACGAGGTGGGAACCACGGCGCAGCCGATGGCACCCGCACCCTGATGAAAACCCAGCCCCCCGGTGAACAGACCATAGCCGTAAGCATTCTGGCAGATGTCTTCCGGACGGACCCCTTGGGCCCATAAGGTCCGGGCCATGCAGGCGCTCCAGGCCTCCAAATCCTGACTGGTATAAGGACCGGTGATGGGCTTGCCGGTGGTCCCGGACGAGGCATGGATGCGGACGACGTCGGACAAGGGCACGGCGCACAGCCCGAAGGGGTAATTGTCGCGCAGGTCGTTCTTGACCGTGAAAGGATAATGGCGCAGGTCGGCCAGGTTCCGGCAGTCTTCCGGCTTGACCCCTTTGTCGTCAAAGGCCTTTTTATAAAACGGAACCCGCTCGTAAACCCAACGGAGCGTTTCCTGGAGTTTTTCCAGTTGAAAAGACTGAAGGCGTTCCAGGTCCATGGTCTCGAACCGGTCATCCCAATACTCAGACATCCGAACCCCCTCCTTATGGATTGATTTTGGTGCTCGAAAAAATCCGCCGCGCCGTCCCCTTGGGTTGAGGCCTGGCTGTGGTCATTTCTTTGTGCATTGAAGATTTGAGTGACCGGCCGACGGCCATAACTACAAAGTAGTCACAAATTAGCTAAACTTAACGACGCACCAGAATGATGTCAAGGAAAAAGACCCACCGGGTCGTATTCCCCCATCCTATTGGTCCAGGGCGGACAACCTGGCCTCGGCCAGCGGTGCCTGGGTGGAGCGGGGATATCGTTCCAGAAGCTGCTGGTAGGCTTGCCTGGCCTTGTCCTTTTGACCCTGGGCCGCATAGACCCGTCCCAGCCCCATGTAGGCCTGCTCTTTGAGGAGGTCATCGGATTGGTCCAGTATCTTCTTCCAGGCGGCCTCGGCCTCATCCGGTTTGTTCTGGGCCTCGAATACCTGGGCCAGGCTGCCGAGCACCAGGGGTTTGAACGATTCTTCTTCCGGGCGAAGGTCTTGAAGATACTTTTGGTAGGCAGCCGCGGCCCGGTCGTACTGCTTCAGGCGGTAATGGAGCGATCCGAGATCGAGCAGGGCGTCGCGCGCGGGTTTGGTCCCGGAATAGTTTTCCGTCAGCGCCTGGAGCGCGGCCATCTTGGCCTCGGCGTTTTTCGGATCGATATCCTCGAAGGGTTTGATATCCCTGACGACGCCGAGATAGGCGGCCAGGGCGCTTTCGGCCCGGTATCCCAGATACCAGTTGATCCCGACAGCGATCAGGAGGGCGGCCACGAAGGCGGCGGCCATGATCGCGGCGGTCTTCGAGTGCTCGACCACGTAGTTGAAGGTCCGTTCCGAATAGGTCAGGAACTCGTCCTGACTTTTAAGCAGTTCTTTGCGTGATATCTTTTTTTCCGCCATGTTTCACGTTTTCTTGAATAATGCGTCCAGGGCAACCTTGGCGGTTTTCGCCTCGGCCTTATCGGGGGCCGCTTCCCGGCCCAGGACGAAATATTCACAGGTGTTGCGGGCCTCGCGGTCACGGACCCAGTCCGCCCGGGGTTCCCGGCAGTCGTTAGAGCGGCCGGGGTCATAGAACGTGCAGTTCAGACATACATGCACGTCCATCCCGCAGTGGGGACACAGCTCCCGGAAAGAGACCTTGCCCTCCAGGCCCAAGGATTTATGACAGAAGAAACATTCAGTCATTTCGGTGAGAAAATAGGGTATTGGGAGCGGCCGAGTCAAGTAGAATCCGCAATTTCAACCCGGATTTTGCAGTTGAGTTCGTAGCGCGGCGTCGAAATGCATAGCGAAACGCGAAGTTGGACCGGTTTTGGGGCGTAGGCGTATTACATGATACGTCGAGGTTAAAAAGCGGGAAACGAGCGTTGCAGCACGCATTTCGACGCCGCGCTACGAACTCAACTGCAAAATCCGGGTTGAATGGAAATACTCTCATCCCGTCCCATCGGTTCCGCGGTCCCGGATCGGATTTCCGCTTTTCCAGGGCTCGAATTCCTCGGGCAGCAGGTCGAGAATCCGAGGGCCCGACATGCTGTACAGGTCGAAGGTCAGGTCCAGTTGGCGCACCAGATCGATGAAGCGGAACAAGGCGCCGGGTTTGCGGCCGGTACCCGCCGCCCCCCGTTTGACGCGGCCCCGAATCGGGTCGAAGTACAGGAGACCGGCCGCCTCGACCACGCCCCGGTTGCTGATGAAGGCCTGTCGGGAACAGAATTCCCGATTGAATTTGTTGGTCTGATGCAGGGGATTGCACAGGAGCAGGGCCGCGTTGGGGCCATGCAGGCGGTGAATGATGAAGGGGCCGGCCAGCAGGTGGCGGTGATAGAAACGGAAATTCAGATCGAGGATATGCCGGCAGTCTTCTCCCGGGACGCGCCGACCGTTTCGATTGAAGGGGCAGACCTGATCGAAATAAAACAGGGACAGCCAGCCCCACAACCCGACGTCCTGTTCCAGTCCGACCGGGTCCAGGGCCTGAAGGGCCCGCCCCAGGTAGCGGCCCGCTTCCAGGGCGGAAGGGAACACCTGGGATTGAACCTCGGCCGGCTCCGCCGCCTCGATGGTGTATCGGGAGTCGGTCAGCATCTCGAAAGGCGGCGTGAGCAGGGGGCGGCGGCGGAGTTCGTTCAGGTAGGCCCGGAAGCTTTCGAGTCCTTTGGACTTGAAGGAACGGACGATCATGACGGCTTCCCCGAGGTCCGGGCCCGGTCGTACCGCTCCAAGACCCGCTGGTAGTGACCGAAGGCCTCGACGGCCCTTTCGATCCAACCCAGTTTTTCCTGCAGGTCGGGCTCGGAAAAGCCGGAAGGCGGCAGGCGCTTGTCCTGCATCAGGCCGCGGGCGAACCGAAGCCACTGGCTTTGCCAATCGTCGGGATCGCCCTCCGGGTCCGTATAGTCGTCAACGATCAGGATGCGGTTGAGAATCTGCCGGACCACCTCCGGATAGATCAACGACAGAAAATAGTCGTCCGAACGGGCGGTTTCGCGAATGCCTTCCAGTCGGTTGTTGAGCTGCAGGCTGGGCCAGTCCCCTTCCAGGTCCAGGCGCCAGACCAGGTCGCCCAGGTCCATGAAGTCCACCGGCAGAAGGCTGAGCTTGTCCGTCGGTTCGTTTTCCGAACGGCGGGGAATGATCCGGTCGGCCGCGGCCAGAATCCGTCCGGCCTCGTCCAGACTGACGACCTTGGCCCGGAACATGACCAGGGAACGCGGCGGCATGTCGATCAGATTCCGGTCCTCGGGGGGGACCAGCCGTCCGACGCTTCCGAAATCGAAGCGTTGGAAAAGATACCGGCGATAGGCTTCGACAAAGACCCGGGCCTCGGCCGGAAGGCCCAGGCCGGTCAAATCGATCGAGGCGTCGAAGCGGGGCGGCCCGCCCGGGCCGTCCTGGAGACGGACGACCACGCGGGTCCTGGGAATGCGCTTGCGACCGGTGTAATTGAAGGTCCGGATCATATCGCGGAGTCCAAGGCGGTCGAGGTCTTGATTCTCAGGTCCCGGTTGGTGTCGAACCCCGAAACATCGACCTGGAAATCGCGGCGTTCCACGAGGACGGCGAACCGGTTGTCCTCGAGGTTGTGGATCGAGGCGCCTTCGGCCAGGACCCGGACAGGAGGGCGGCCGAACTGGAAATCCAGCGGCTGATACTGCTGGAAGGGGTTGCCGCGCCTTACGTCGTAGGCCACTTCGACGGTCATGTATTTCGGCATGCGACCGGCTTCCGGGTTGCCCATGATCCGAAAGCCGCCCTTGACCCGGCGGAGCCGTAAAAAGCGATCCTGGGCGGTTATGTCCACCTCCCGGCCTTCCGGACCGGATTCGCCCGGCCCGGCCGTATCAGCGGGGCGCTGTTTGGTTTCGGGCAGGTCCTGGGGCGGGAGATCGACGAAAAAAAGATGCTCCAAAAGGTGCTTGTCCCGACCCTGGGCCGGGCGGGAGAGAATCCGGACGATCTCCTGGGGGCTGTTCTTGACGAAACGCAGACAGGATGGGCCCAGCCGGTAGCGGCCCTTGAATTTGGGGGAACGTTCCTGCCACTCGGTGTGAGCCGGGTTTTCCGCGTCCCCGAGCAGACGGGACAGGGGCGGATGGGTCACGGAGACCAAGGCCCGGATTCCTCGCTGCCTCAGGGATGACACGCCGGCGATCGTCACGCCTTCACGGATGAAGCGATCCTCGGCCCGATCGAGCTCCTCATCCCGTTCGAGGCAGACCGTGAAAAACGAAGGCTGGGAGACTCCGCCGGAACGCTGAACGGTCAACGGAACCTGAAGCATGATCCGCTCGCCCTGTTCGAAACGTTCCCGGAGGTCCAGAAGCCCCACCGGATCGAAAAGGGACTCATCCCAGCGGGGCGCCCGGGTCGGGTCCGGCATTTTCAATTGAACCGGCCGGCTCGCGGCCGATCGGTCCAGACTCCAGGCGGTCAGGTCGAGCCGCTTGAGCAGGGCCGCTTTTTCTTCCCACTCGGTCGCGGCGATGAATGCGGACAGGCTTCTGGCGTCCAGGATGTGTTCCTGACGGTCGTCGTGGACCGAAACGACCAGGGCCTTGGACAGGATGGGATGGAAGTAGTGGTGGATGACCGCCTGGATCAGGCTTCGGGAATCGATTTCCGGGTCCGGGAAGGGGACGACGACGGACAACCCGGGCTCGTCTTGGCGGAGCAGGGAAAAGTCCCGGCGGAAACGGTCGATCAGGTCCGGGTCCTCGATGGGCAGGGCGAAGTCGTGGTCAAAGTGTCCGAAGTAGCCGTAAGGGGCGTACTTCCGTCCCTGGAGCCGGTGGATTTTCAGGACGGACTGGCCCAGCAGCATCCGGCGTCCATCCTCGCGGCGAATGGTCAGTCCGAAGAACGTGTTGATCCGGGAGGCGGCCTGGAAGACGGTCTTGCCCAGGCCCCAGCGGCCTCGGGCCGTGGCGCCTTCCACCGTTCGTCCGACGTTTCGCCAGAAGTAGAAGAAATCGTTTTTCGGTCCGCCGGTGGCCTCTTCCTGGTCTTCATCCTGCTCCGGGTCTCCAGTAAGGCCGCGGGTGCCGAAATCTTCGATCACCAGAAAGGGCATGGGGGCGTCCGGGGCGGGGGGATCGCCCAGGCCGCTGCGGGGGGCCTGGAGGTGCGTGCGCAGGCCGCTC
>JAHJTB010000382.1 GCA_018830135.1 Pseudomonadota bacterium
AATCCTTGCCGCAACGCTCGTTTCGAAGATTTTGGTCCTTGACATATCGCCCTGATATGCCCGCGGCCGAAATCTCCTCCAGCTTCGCGTTTCGCTAATGATTTCTCGACCTCGCCACGGAACCCGGTGAGAAATCCGGGCTATCCCCCTTATTTCAGCGTTTCTCCGCCAGTTCGAACAATATTCCTTTCGACGCCTTGGGATGCAGGAAGGCCACCCGGGGGCCGTCCGGCATGCGTCCGAGGACCTTGAAGCCCTTGGCCTCCATCTCCTGGCAGGCCGCGTCCAGGTCGTCGCAGAGCAGGGAAATGTGGTGCAGCCCGCCGCCCTTGCCCTCGAGGAACTTGCCCACCACGCCGTCCGGACCCATGGGCTCCATGAGTTCGAACTGGCCGTTGCCGATGCGGACGATCGAGGAAACCTGCTGAAGCTGGGGCAGTTCGACCCGGGAGACCTCTTCCGCCCCGAAGGTTTCCGACAGGAAGCCCAGGGTGTCGTCGATGCTTTGGACCACGATGCCTACGTGATTGATACCTTTGAACATTAGATGATTTCTCCTCTCTTGGCGTTGGTTCGCGACATGCGCGTTCGTCGTCGGCCCGGACCGGATTGTTCACGGCGCCGGATTTCGTTTCCGGCCAGGAAACCGGGGTGAATCGGTACGATCATACTGCGTGCCCCGGTTGGCAAGGCCGGAGGCGAAAGATGGCATCGCCTTCGGTGAAGAAAAGCATAAATTCTCCCGTTCGATTCCAAAATACACTCCGTCAATGGGCCGACAGCCGAAAATCCATTATAACTGCCTGATAAGATAAAACGATTATATTATTCATGGTCTTTTTCATGAATAAATCGGGCTAGACCGGGATCGGCGCCACCACCTGGCTGGAAACGAACATCCAGGTGACCAGCAGGGCGTTGACCAGGGCGCCCAGGTAGATTCTACCCGTAAGCTGGTACAACCAGGTGGACAGCGGGAGGACCAGGATCAAAACGCCGGCGATATGAAAAATGTTCATGACAAAGGACACGAACATGCCGCCCGGTCCGACCAGGGGAATGGCCCCGGTGGTCAGGAGCGGCACGTACTGGACCATGAGAAAGGCAAGCAGGGGCGCGACCATGAGCAGGACGTTGGCCCCGGACCAGGAAGCGAAGGTCTTCAACCATGTGTTCCGAAGCGGGCGCCGCATCTGCCCGTGCACGAAGACGCCCATGAGCAGGAAGCCGAGGACCAGGAACGGGAGATAGATCAGGAATATACCGGCCCGTTGGGGCGTCAGGTCGCTGGCGAAGGGGAACAGGAAGCGGTAGTCCACGATGAACAGGCTTTCCAGGACGTGCTCGGTCAGATAGGCGAAGGCGAAAAGGATCAGGGCGAGGAACGCGGTCCGGCCCATCAGGCCGGCGTCGAGGGCCAGGCGGTCGTCCCGCCAGCTCAGGCCGAGTTCGGCCAGGGACGGGCCGTTCTCCCGCCGTTGCTTCCGGTACCAGCGCCGGAACAGGAGCCCGCCGATCAGGTTGATGACCAGGAACCACCAGACGATGCCGTTGACCATCATCATGGGGAATACGCCGTCGATGTGGACCACGTAGATGTGTATGGCGAACAGAATCAGGATGGACGGCAGGTAGAGCCACATCAGCAGGCCGTTGACGGCCGCGTAGCGCAGATATTTCCACCCCGTGCAGGCGTACGTCCCGGCCGGGGGGCCTTGAAGGGGCCGGAAGTATTCGGTGCGGAGCAGGATCAGTCCCAGGGGCATGAGGGAAAGGACGCCCAGGATCAGGGCGGCCAGGGTGGCCCATTCCTTGACGGGCCAGATTTGATCGCCCGGGTCGATCCATTCGTCGGCCGGCGGATCGAGGGCGGACTTCATCCAGGCCAGGGTCTCGGCGATGGCCGGCCGGCTGTGGGATTCCTGGATGTGAATGGCCCGGGGCACGAAGACCCGGCGGGCCGTGCCCCGGGCGAAGTCCCCGTAGGTCGCGCCCAGTTTGGGGTCGGCCTCGGGGATGACCTTGCGGGTCCGGGGCGAGGCCATCCATTCCTTTTCAATGTCCCGGGTCCCGGTCATGCGGCGGCGGAACTCGTCGTACTGACCGATGATCATGAGCATGTTTTTCGGATTGTCGGCCGTGGCCTCGAGGGTGTAGGCGAAGCCCGTGATGACCAGGGCCTTGACCGATGGGTCGGACAGGGCCACCCGGTAGGCCATCTCCGCCCCCAGGCTGTGGCCGACCATGCCCAGGGCCGCCGGATTCACGAAGGGCAGGGCGGCCAGGTACTTGAGCGAGGACCGGCCCCCGTAGGTCGGGTCGAAGTCCGGGGCCTTGGGATTCCCGGGCAGGCCCGAATTGCCCCGGCCGATGGCGTCGATGTCCAGGACCACGAAGCCCCGACGGGCCAGCTCCAGGCAGTAGGCGTCGCCGGTCTCCCGGTTGTTCTGGTACCCGTGGATGTAGACCACGCCGGGATGAGGCGCTTGCCGGGTCGCCGGCCGGGGCCGGAAAAGCTTGGCCCGGACCGGGATGCCGTTGTAGTTCGGGTAGGTCGCGTTGGTGACCTCGACCCGGCCGAACCCGGTCTGGACCCGGGAAGCCAGGACGACCGCTCCGATCAGAGCGGCCAGGCAGAGAGCCAGAAAAACGTAACTGCCCGCGCGACGTTCGGATTTCAACAGGCGCTCCGTGTTCATGACGCACTCCCGCTTGGCATGCGGCCCTGTCGGATCGACCGGGCCGGTGGATCGAGCGTTGAAATGTCTGCATTTATGCTGGTTCCCAAGCTCCGGCCCGGGAACCTGATCCTGGAAGCTCCGGCTTCCATCTGATTCCGTTCCGGCATGACTCTGCTTCACCGCCGTCCCGTATGGGATAGGTGTTGAAGCAGGGCTTCAAAGCGAATGGGCGTTCCCGGGCAGGGGCTTGGGAACGAGCGGAATATTCACTGCCCGGCGTCCGGCCCGGGTTAAACGGCGAATCGTTATGATGCCCTTTAAGGTTTAAGCGACATCCGAGGGGCTGTCAAGCGGCTTGTCCCCGAGCGGGGCGCCGGACGGCCGTCTACTCGTCGATCCAGGCCCGAAGTCGGGGCAGGGTCTTTTTGACCCAGGTTTCGGTGAGCCGGTCGGCCAGGAATTTTTTGTACAAGGCGTCCACGACCCCGGTCAGTTCGAGCATCAGGGCCACGCGGTCCAGCAGAAGGCCGGCCTCCCCCTCCGGCTCCTCTTCCTCCGCCTCGAAGGTTTTGGGCGGGCGCACGCCGGACAGTTCAAAGCCTTCGGCGTGAAAGGTGAAGCGCCACTCGCGGCCTTCGATCAGAATGCGCAGGCGGGCCTGGCTGACCTTCTTGCCCTCCCGCAAAGCGGTGCGGGCCTCGGTCAGGTCCAGGTCCTTGCCCTGGCAGGTCACCGTCTGGCGGGCGTTGCCGATCCCGGTCTCCAGGACCATCCGGTCTTCGAACCAGACCTCGACCGTCCCCAGCCCTTTGAGTTCGATCAGGCCCCGGTTGATCTCGCTGAAGAACCAGAGCCAGCTCAGAAACTCCAGGCCCAGGAAGCGTTTTTCGCGGATCAGGGTGACGAGGTCCACGTTACGGCCTCCCGCCGCCGTACAGGGCAGAGGCGGTCGCCCGGTCGAGCTGCTCGTGGGTCACGTCCGGCGGCAGCATGTCCCGGGCCATCAGAAAAGGAATCTGCATCAACAGGCCCAGGCCGAAGGTCCGCCGCCAGAGGTCCTCGAAACGCTCCCGCGCCTTGGTCCCCGCGCCGGCCAGCCAGACTTCGTCCCGGTCGGTCAGCCAGCAGACCTCGAACACGTCGGTCTGCACCGGCGTCCGGGACAGCAGGTCCTGGCGGACCCGGAGCTTGATCTCCTGGCGCTGGTCGGCCGAGAGCGGCTTTTCCGACAGGGTCTCGGCCTGGGACACGGCCAGGGCCAGATACCGGTTGACGACCTTGGTCGAGACCCGCCGGGTGTCCACGCGCAGGCCGATGACGACCAGACGGCTGAAGTGAAAGGTCTGCGGCTCGAAACGGGTGGACATCGGGTCCAGCACCTCGACCCAGCCGTCGGCCTCCTCGTCGGTCGTCGAGTCGATGTCCATGAAGGAGTTCCGGCGAATCCGTTCGGCCAGAAATTCGTCTGTCAGTTCCGGAGGCGGTTCCATGATCCGGTACCGCGTCAGTTTGACCGTGCCTTTGACAAGTCCCATGTCGTGCCTCTCCCGACCCGTCCGGGCGCCCGGAACGGCCCGGCCTCAGGGTGGTTGTGATTTAGCCGGATCGAAACGCCGCTGTCAAGGACCAAATCCCCCCGGCCGGACCCGGACCCGCCCCGGCCCGGAAACGGAATCGGAATGTCTTGTCGATATGGGCGGAGCCGGGTTTTCCGCGGTTGACGCCTCTCGGATCGGGGTGGTTGCTTTAAAGGAACGGAGGCGACCTCGGACTCGTGCACCATCTCCATTTCTAAGCTGCCTGTGCGGCAGTGAACGGAGCCGTTGACGCGCTCCTGGCGCCGGTTCTTTTCTAAGCTGCCTATGCGGCAGTGAACTCTCCGGCCGTCGATCAGTTCAAAACTCCGAGTTTCTAAGCTGCCTATGCGGCAGTGAACAGTTAGAGCAGATGTGAACAGGCCGGTCCAGCTTTCTAAGCTGCCTATGCGGCAGTGAACACGGACAACGCGATCACCACCATCACCTGCCTTTTCTAAGCTGCCTATGCGGCAGTGAACTAACCGACAGATCGACCCTGACGCGGCCTACGTTTCTAAGCTGCCTATGCGGCAGTGAACCCGACCGGCCGGATCAACCGGCTCAGCGGCATTTTCTAAGCTGCCTATGCGGCAGTGAACGAAGGCGCGTTGATAAAATCGTTGAGGCGCAATTTCTAAGCTGCCTATGCGGCAGTGAACAGGGGACCCGCCCGCCACATCGGCGATAGCCATTTCTAAGCTGCCTATGCGGCAGTGAACTA
>JAHJTB010000041.1 GCA_018830135.1 Pseudomonadota bacterium
CAGCCAGGTCCGGTCCGTCCCCCGTTTGATGACCTCGACCTCGGCCGGCGCGGCCGGCCGGTCGCCGATCATGAGTTCCCCGTCGGCCAGACTGGCCAGGGTCCGGCCTGAAGGGTGACCTTCGACCTTGACCCGGTATGTTTTCGGGACGTGGTAACGCGGGTGCATCAGCCGGGCCGCCAGTTCGCCGTCGTTGGTCAGAATCAGAAGCCCTTCGGTGTCCATGTCCAGGCGGCCGACCGGGAAGATGCCGGGTCCCAGCCCGGCCAGGAACCCGGCTACGGTGGGTCGGCCCTTGGGGTCTCCCATCGTGGTCAAAAAGCCGGCCGGCTTGTTGAACATGAAATAGAGCCGGGGAGTGCCGGTCCGGATCGGCCGGCCGTCCACCTCGATCCGATCCCGTTCCGGATCGGCCTTGGCGCCAAGCTGGTCGATAACCTCGCCGTTGACTCGGACCCGACCGGCCAAAATCATCTTTTCCGCCGCCCGACGTGAAGCCAGACCGGCTCGGGCCAACACTTTTTGCAGACGTTCTTCCATTTTCTTTCCCCCCGCTTATCGCGGCGGTCCCACCCGACCCGGTTCCACGAAACGGGCCGTTTTCAGATCGCGGCCCAGAATGGAACGGATGGAACTCAACAGAAATGGAGAGGCCTCGTCCAGGGAGGCGTCTCCGATACGGACCCGGTCGATACGGTCCAGGGGCAGGCCTTGGATCAGGGACATGATCTTGAGGGTGCCGGGGCTGACACTGAACCCGCCGGGTGAACAGCGGCGGCAGACCAGCCCCCCGTGTTCCGGTTTGAGTTCGGCGGTCCGGCCGTCCTCCGGTGGACGACCGCAGAGCGGGCAGGCCGCGAGGTTGGGGCCGAAGCCGGTCAGGATCAACAGCTTGAGTTGAAAAATGAAGGCTGTTTCACGGGGACGGACCCCGACATCCATCCGTTCCAGAGACCAGACCAGCCAATCGAAGACGTCCGGGGCCGGGTCCAGGGGCGCACAGAAGGCGTCGGCCAGTTCCAGGGACTGCTGTCCGAGGGCCAGCAGGTGAAAATCCCGGCCCAGGCCCTCGAAGGACCGGACCAGATCGCCCTGATCCAGACGGACCAAGTCCCGGCCGCGGGGCTGGGTGAAGGCGAGTTCGACCAGGGCGGGCGACAAAAGGACGTTGCCGAAGCGCTTGCGGCTTTTCCGGCCGTGTCGGGCCAAGCCACTCATTTTTCCGTGCTCCCGGGTCAGGAAGTTGACGATCAGGTCGGCTTCGCCATATTGGGTCCGGCTCAGAATCACGGCCTTGAAGCGGTAGGGTCCGGGCTTCATGTCAAGGCATTACGTTGAGCAGAAACGTGGCGATGCCCATGTAGAGCAGGATGCCCATGATGTCGTTGGACATGGTCACGAAAGGCCCCGAGGCCAGGGCGGGGTCGATGTTCAGGCGCTTGAAAAGGGCGGGCGCTACGACTCCCAGCAACGCGGCCACCATGATGGCCAACATCATGGACAGCCCGACCACCAGGCCGATCGCGGCCCGGCCGTGCCAGAAGTGGGCCACCAGCGCCCCGCCGGTGCCGCAGACCAGGCCCATGATCAAGGCCACCCGAAACTCCTTGAACAGGAGATGGCCGATCTGGCCATGCCCGATCCGGCCCAGGGCCAGGCTGCGGACGACGATGGTCGAGGACTGGATACCGACCGATCCGCCCAGGGCCATGATGGCCGGAATGAAGGTGACCAGGGCCAGCACGTCCTGAACATCCATGATCAGTTTAAAGTTCCAGATCAGGTACCCGGTGATCAGCCCCCCGGTCAGGTTGGTCAGGAGCCAGGGCAGGCGCAACCGGGATATGTGCAGGACCCGGTCCGAGGCGGTCTCCTCCTCGCTGGTGCCGGCCATCCGGTAGAAGTCCTCGTTCGCCTCCTCCATGAAGACGTCCACGACGTCGTCGACGGTAATGCGCCCGATCAGCCGGCCTTGGCCGTCGACAACCGGGGCGGACCTGACGTCGTACTTCCTGAACTTCCGGGCCACCTCCTCCTGGTCCTCCTCCACGCCCACGACCAGTTTGCAGGGAGTCACCAGCTCCCGGATGGTCTGGTCCGGCCGGGCCAGCAGCAACTGGCGCAGACTGACCAGGCCGCCGAGCCGCTCCGTTTCGTCCACGACAAAGACATAGTTGAGATTGATGACCTCGTCGGCCTGCGCCCGGATGCGCTCGACGGCATCGGACACGGTCTCTTCCTCGCGGACCGAGACCAGTTCGACCTGCATGATGCCGCCGGCCGTATCCTCGTCATAGAGCAGCAGGCGCCGGACTTCAGCGGAATCCTCCGGTTCGATGGAGGCCAAAACGGCGGCCGCGTCCGCGTCCGACAGGTCGGCTACGATGTCGGCCGCATCGTCCGAGTCCATCTCCGCGACCAACTCGGTGACCTGTTCCACCGGCAGGCCGGCCAGGACCTGTTCCCGGGTCAACTCGGACAGTTCGAGCAGGACTTCCGAGGCGGATTCGATGTCGAGCAGGGCGAAGGCCTGGCTCCGGACTTCGGCGTCCTGGGCCTCGAGGACCTCGGCCACGTCGGCGGGGTGCAAATCGGCCAGCATGTCCCGAAGCTCTTCGTTTCGCCCCGCCTCGATCAGGGCGGAGAGATTTCGGGAGATGAGGTCTTTCATTACTCCAGCTTTTCGGCCGACCAGTTGATGGATTTTATGTCCCGGCTGCCTTCGGGGAGGATCAGATTGAGAATCCACTGATCGGACGGCAGTTTTTTAACCACGGGACGGCCGTCGAAGACTATTTTGGCGCCCTGGTAGTTCCCCAGGCGCAGGGCGAAGCCCTTGCGGGCCTTCCAGGTCATGGACTCGCCGGCTCGATAGGTCTTCTGGACCTTTACGTCGTTGTCGATCCCCAGACCGACCCAGCACTCCCGATGGAAGGTCAGGGTCAGCTCGTGCCCTTCCCTCGGAGCGGCCTCCTCCCGCGCCTCTTCCGCGGGCGGCCGGGTCTCCTGTCCCGTGAGGGCCGCGGTCTCCGTTTCCCGGCCGGGCGCCGATCCCGGAGCGGTTTCCGAGGAGGTCTCCGACATGGTCGTCATGGCACTGCGCTCGGCCGGCGCGGAAGGCTGGGCGCCGGCCGCTTCCGCGGCGGGCCGGGCCGTATCGCTGGTGGTTGCCTCGGAGGCGGCTCGGGAGGGAAGGGGCGGTTTTTCCGGCGTCTCGGTCCGGGCCTCCGGCCGCTCAGGCTGGTCCGACTCGCTTTTCTGCTCCGGCGAGGTGGAGGCGGTTTCCTGGGACAAATCCGCCGGGGACCGGTCCGGCCGGTTGTAGTAGAGGTACCCGCCCGCGATTCCGGCCAGGATAACGATAACCGCCAGGGCCATGGTCCAGGGTCTGGAACTGCCGTAAACCTGCTTGCGCACCGTGGGGGGAACACCGACGGAGATTTCGTCGCTTCCGGGGCGGGGGTCCGGTATTCAAGGATGATCTCGTTAGGGTCCAGCCCGAGCTGCAGGGCGTAGGCCCGGAGAAAGCCCTTGACGAAGACGGGGGCGGGCAGGGCGCTGTGATCCCCGGACTCGATGGCTTCGAGAGTACCCAGCTGGATGCGGGTCTTATCCGCAATCTCCCGCAGGGACCGTCCGCGCTTCTCACGTGCTTCAGTGAAACGACGGCCAAGGGCCTCCAATGGTCTCTCGCTCATTCGCGTATCCAGCCTTTCACCTTCAATCAAGGGTAGATCCGGTCCATCAACCGGGGAAATGGAATCGCTTCGCGAACATGTTTCAGACCGCACAACCAGGCCACGGTCCGTTCCAGGCCCAGTCCGAATCCGGAGTGGGGCACCGAACCGTAGCGTCTCAGGTCCAGGTACCAGGCCAGGGGCTCGACCGGAATGCCTTCGGCAGCCATGCGTGCCGTCAGAGCGTCCAGGTCTTCCTCCCGCTGGGAGCCTCCGATGATCTCGCCGTAACCCTGGGGCGCCAGGACGTCCAGACACAGGGCTACCCTGGGGTCGAAGGGATCGGGCTTCATGTAAAAGGCCTTGACCTGGACGGGGTAGCGATGAATCAACACGGGCCGGTCGTAGTGTTCGGAAAGCAGGGTCTCCTCGGCCGCGCCCAGGTCCCGCCCCCATTCCGGGACGCCCCCCAGTTGCCGGACTTCCTCGATGGCCTGGTCATAGGACAGCCGAATAAAGGGCCGGCGGATATTTTCCAGGGGACCGGTGTCCCGTTCCAGTTCATCGAGGGCCCGGCCCTCTTCCTCGAGGACGCGGGCCACGAGGAATTCCAGCAAATCTTCGGCCAGGTCCATCAGATCGTCCAGGACCATGAAGGCCGCCTCGGGTTCGACCATCCAGAACTCAGTCAGGTGCCGGCGGGTCTTGGATTTTTCGGCCCGAAAGGTCGGGCCGAAGGTGTAAACGCGCCCCAGGGCCATGGCCCCGGCCTCGGCGTAGAGCTGGCCGCTCTGGGTCAGATAGGCCGGTCCCTGGTCGAAATAATCGGTGGCGAACAGGGTGGTCGACCCTTCGCAGGCGGAGCCGGTCAGGATGGGCGCATCCAGGAGGACGAAGTCCCGGCTTTCGAGGAAGGTCCGAATGGCCCGGACCAC
>JAHJTB010000383.1 GCA_018830135.1 Pseudomonadota bacterium
CGTGCCGCAACGCTCGTTTCCCGCTTTTTGACCTCGACGTATCGTATAATACGCCCGCGGCCCAAAACCGGTCCAACTTCGCGTTTCGCCATGCATTTCGACACCTCGCTACGAACTCAACCGCAAAATCCGGGTTGAATGAATCGGGGCATATCATTTTTCAGCCGCCCGCGGAGCCTTTGGCCGAAGAACGACTCCGGCGCCGAGTCCCTTACTATATATGGAAAAGGCGGTAGCCGGAGTCCCGAGGCCACAGGCCGCGACAGGGCGGTCCTACGCTGCCGCCAAAACTGAATAGTTTGGCCTGGGTCTTGGCCCATCTTGCGCATCCGGCCGCGATATGATCTAATTAACCCTTCGGCTCGGCCGATTTTTACTTTTGATTGGAAATACGCCCCATGGCCGCCAGCAAACCCCTCACCCATCGCCTCGTCGACTTCCTGGCCTCGGTCAAACTGGCCCTGTTCACCCTGATCGCCCTGGCCGTGGCCGCCGTGGGCGGGACGGTCATCCCCCAGAACCTGGACCCGGCCCAGTACATCCATGGCTACGGCCCCCGGCTTTATACCTTTTTGGCCTACCTGGACATGTTCGACATGTACCACGCCTGGTGGTTCAACGTGCTCCTGGCCCTGCTCGTGGCCAACCTGGTGGTCTGTTCCATGAAAAGGCTGCCCCAGACCTTCAAGCTGACCCGACCTGTACATCCCGACCGGATTCAGGTGGACTTTCTGCTCAAACAGTCCTATTCCCACTCTTTCAAAAGACCCGGCCGGCCGGATGATCTGGCTCCCGGCGCGCGAGACGCTTTCCGGACCGGATTTTCCCGGCCCCGGGAAATCGAAACCGCCTGGGGCCGGCTGCTCTGGGCGGACCGGGGGGCCTTTTCCCGTTTCGGGGCCTACCTGGTCCACTTCAGCCTGTTTTTCATCATTGCCGGGGCCATGGTCGGGGGGGCGTCGGGGTACGAGGCCTTCCTGAACCTGGAGGAAGGCCGGACGGCGGACCAGGTGGTCGGGCGGCGTCCGGCCGGCATGATCCGACTGCCTTTCTCCTTGCGCCTGGACCGATTCGTGGTCAAGTTTTATGACAACGGCATGCCCAGCGAGTACCGGAGCGAGGTGACGGTGATCGAGGACGGCCGCGACGTCCATAAGGCGGACATCCTGGTCAACCATCCCCTGACCTGGCGGGGTGTGACCTTTTATCAAAACTCGTACGGCCAAAGCCCGGGCGGCCGCGTCGGACTGCGTCTGGCGCGCCTGTCCGACGGCCGCTCCTTCGACCTGGACCTCCGGCCGGACATTCCGGGCGAGCTGCCGGAGCACGGCGGGACCATCCAGGTCCTCGAGGTGGTTCCGGACGTGATGAAGGCCGGACCCGCGGCCCGGATTCTGGTCCGGCCGGCCCAGGGCCCGGCCTATACGGACTGGGCCTTTGAGAAGCGGCCGCCCATGGCCAAGCCCGGCCCACATCCGTGGCGGATCGACCTGACCGGGAATCAGCCCCGGTACTACACCGGTCTTCAGGTCAATCGCGACCCGGGCGTCTGGCTGGTCTGGGTCGGCTGCGGCCTGATGATCGTCGGGTTTTTCATCACCTTCTTCTTCGCCCACCAGAAGCTCTACCTGGGGCTCGTGGCGGAAAAAAACCGGACCCGATTCATCCTGGCCGGCTCGACCCACCGCAATCCGGGGTCTTTCGCCCTCAAGTTCGAACGGTTGGCCGAGGCGATCGCCGGTCCGGCCTTTGGAGACCAAGACGAATGAGCCAGACGATCAACAGTTCCCTGGTCCTGAGTTTGATCACCTTCGCCTATTTCGGGGCCGCCCTGGCCTACCTGTTCCTGCTGGTATTCAAAAAAACGTTTTTCGGCGCGGTCGGGTCCAAGGTCACCCTGGTCACGGCCGCGGTCCACGCGGCGGCCATCGTCTGGCGCTGGATCGAGTCGTACCAGATGGGCATCGGCCACGCCCCGTTTTCCAACCTGTACGAGTCGCTGGTCTTTTTCGCCTGGACCATTGCCGCGGTCTACCTGATCCTGGAACACCTGTACAAGAACCGGGCCATCGGCGCCTTTGTCCTGCCCCTGGCCTTTCTGTCCATGGCCTATGCCGGCATGCAGCCCAAGGACATCCAGCCCCTGCTTCCGGCCTTGAAGTCCAACTGGCTCATCGCCCACGTCATCACCTGCTTTTTGGGCTACAGCGGCTTCGCCCTGGCCGCGGGCCTGGGCGTGATGTATCTGCTGCGCCGTCCGGGGGCGGGGCGCGCGGCACGGACGGGCGGCCTGTTCGCGCTTCTGCCCCCGGCCGCGGTTCTGGACAACCTGACCTATCAGAGCATCGTCATCGGCTTCCTGCTGCTGACCGCCGGGATCATCACCGGGGCCATCTGGGCCCACACCGCCTGGGGGACCTACTGGTCCTGGGACCCCAAGGAGACCTGGTCGCTGATCACCTGGTTCGTGTACGCGGCCGTCCTGCACGCCCGCATGGTCCGGGGCTGGGCCGGCCGCCGCATCGCGATCATGGCCCTGGTGGGATTCGGCTGCGTGCTGTTCACCTATTTCGGAGTCAACATGCTGCTCCCCGGTCTGCACTCCTATGCGCGGTAGGGCCAAGAGGCTGATCGCCCTCGGCCTGGCCCTGGCCTGCCTGGTCGTCCCCGGCCGGGCCTTGGCCGAAGACATCGACGTGACCATATCCTCCGGGGCCCTGGAACGGCTGTTCAAGGCCGCGGCGCCCTATGTCTACCAGTATGAGCTTTGGCCGGGCCAGCCGGCCGTCGAACTGGTCCTGTCCAATCCCCGCCTCGAGCTCGAACCGGGCCGCCCGGGCCGTATCCATCTGAAACTGGACTACACCGCTTCCAGCAAGATGCTGGGCATCAAACCGTCCTCGGGCCAGACCCGGCCCGAGGTCCTGCTGAAATACGATCAGGCCCGCCAGGCCCTGCGCCTGACCCTGGACCGGTTCGTGGTCAAGCTGGGACCGAAACTTTCCATCCCCCTGGACCGGATCATCCAGCCGGCCTACATCCCTCTGGCCCCGGCCGAGCCGGTCCGGCTGGAACGGCACCTCCTGGTCACCGAAGTGGCCGGATGCAAGACCGCGGTGACTTCGGCCGGCATACGGGTGCTCATCGACTATCGGTTTTTCCGGCGGCCCCGGCCCTAGACGATTCACGGGTCATCCGCCGCGCCGGCGAAAAGCCGGCGGCATGGCTTGTTTCACCGTTCGCACGGATTTTCATCCGCCTCCCCCAGACACATCATGATTCGTCCGGGCCGGGCCGGTTCGCGTCAAGAATTTGCATGTCGGCGCGAAATGACCTAATATGGTCCCGTCTCCGTTCGACCTGACCAGAGCATCCAGGGGGCATGCCATGAAGTTTCAATGCCAAAGCTGCCAGGCCGTCTTCCGGGTCGATGATTCCAAGGTGCCCACCCGAGGGGCATACGGCCGCTGTCCCAACTGCCGGGAGCGGATTTTCGTCCGGGACGATCTGGCCCTGCCCGAAACTCCGGATTCGGTCGCGCAGGCCGAGCCCGCTTTCCGGCCGGCCGCCGCTTCCCCCGATCAGCCGGCGGCCCCGGCCCCCAAGCCCTCACCGGCGGCGGCCCCCAAACCCCGGTCCGGTGTGGCCCGCGAACGCTTCCGGACCACCTTCATGGCGGTCTACGCCCTCAGCTCCCTGGTCCCCACCCTGATCCTGCTCTACATCGCCTTCCAGATCATCGCCCCGAGGCTGACCCCGGGGCAGGCCCCGGCCATCATGGATACCCTGACCTACGCCCTCCTGGGCATGCTGCTCATCCCCTTCCTGGGCTTCATGCTCATGTCCTGGTGGATGCGCTCCCTCGAGCAACTGACGGAAAAAATCAGGCTCAAGACGTCGGAAGTACTCCAGGAAAAAATCCAGATCACGGAAAAGAACGAGTTGGTGGCTCTCGAACAGCATATCGACGGGCTGTACGACGAACTGCAAGACAAGATTGATCAGCTCAACGCCTACTCCGAACAACTGGTGGAATCCAAACAGAAGCTGTCCGAACTTTCAATTACCGACGAACTGACCCGCCTGAACTCGCGCCGCCAGTTCGATCGCCTGCTCCGGGCCGAATTCGACCGGGCCGCCCGAAACAAACGCCCCCTGAGCCTGATCATGCTCGAAATTCACGACTTCGACGAATACGCCAAGGCCTTCGGCATTCCGGCCGGTGACGGACTGCTCAAGGGCATGAGCCATCTCATCCGGGACTATGTCGGCAAGTCCGGCCTGCCTTTCCGATACGGCGAAAGCGACTTTGCCATCCTGCTGCCCGAGGTCGGTATCGAGGCCGCCGCGGAGACGGCCCAGAAAATCGTGGACGCCACCCTCCTGACCATCAAGAGCGTGGGCAGGGGCGAGGAACCGGGCAAGACCTCGATCGGCTGCGGCGTGGCCCTGCTGCCGCCCGGACTGGCCGACCCGGGTTCGGAAGTGGAACGGTGCCGAGAATCCGCCGCCAAGGCCGCTCGGGGCAAGGTCTTCATCCTGCCGCCTAAAAAAACCAGATAGCCTCGGCCCGGCGGGTCCCCGCATGGGCACATTTCCAATAAGCGAAGATCGGTCCAGGGTCGTGGACGCCCGGGCGATTGGCGGTCATTTCCGGACAGCGGACGAACGGCCCCGGGCCATGAGTCGTTCCTGGCGGGATTGCTCAAAACGCCCGGTCGGGTTTCGCGAAAGAGGGAGCCCGTGCTGTGCCTCACAGGGCATTGGGGGTATCGATGAAGAGCGGCGTCCAATTATAAAGGGCATTCATATTTATTATTATCAATTGATTAGGTCAATAGGACTGGCTCTTCTTAGAGGTAAACGGCTTATAAATAAATTTGTGTCATCCTATTTTGAAAGGAAAGTAAGGTTCTGTCTATTTGAATGGCATGTCCAGACCAATTAAGAAATAAATGGTTGACTTATGATCCTATTTTGGTATCGTTTTATAAATAAGGAGTAACAGGGAAGTAAATGATTGTGAAGTATGGCTGATCGATACGGGTGTGTAACCCTCACCATATATAAACATAAAAAACTATCATCGTGAACCTGTGTTGATTTATCTATCCTGATTTTATAATTGTACAGCTATATGGAGTAAGAAACATGAAAGAATTCATAGCGATTGACTTTGAAACAGCGAACCCTCAAAGAGTTAGTGCTTGTGCTCTTGGATACGCTAAGGTTTCTGATTGCAAAATTATTGAAACAAAGGGGTATTTAATCAAGCCAGTTGGTGGCCATGCCACCTTTCAGTCGAAGATACATGGTATCAAAGATGCGGATACATTTAATAAACCAGAGTTCGGAGAACTTTTCCCGAAAATAGAAAATATATTCAACTATCCTTTGGTGGCACATAGTCTATTTGACAAGCAGGTATTATGTGCCCTTTCTGATCATTTCAATATAGGAATAAATTTTAATTATATAGATTCAATTTCAATCGCTAAAGAAAAACTGCCTAATTTAAAAAGCTATAAATTGAAAGCCTTGGTGAAACATTTTGGATTTCCTGCATTTAAACATCACGATGCAAAAGAGGACGCAATAGCTTGTGCAAATATATTTCTGAAGATTCAAGAACAGGATGAAAGTGGGCATGCAGAAAGGACTGTGGACGATATTTCAGAATTCAAAGGGCTCGTTATTGGTATTCTTGCTGACGACGAAGTAAATTATAAAGAGGCTTATGAGCTTCTGTATTGGCTTGATGACCATGATGACATAGCATGGCAATATCAGAACATTTATTTCAAAACAAAAGAAGTTCTTGAGGACGATCATCTTGATAGAATTGAAGCTATGGAGATTAAAATATTGCTTGAAAGATTTTTACAGGAAACAAGGTAGATAGGTCTTCAATACAACACATCATGCGGGTAACGCTTCGACGAGAATTAACTAATTGGTATAATTCTCAGATCACTGAATCCATCAGCAGAGCCTGGAAACCAGCCTGGGCGAAGTGCCTATCGGGTGTCAAGGCTTCAATAATCCCTTTTCTATTCATAATCAGAAAAGAAGTGCAGTCAGTGAGTCCCCAATCCTTATCCGGTCGGTCTTTATAAAATTGAACCGCTTCCCGAAAAATAATGCTTGTTTGTGGTACTACTTCATAGTTCGGGGCACTAGAAAGAGTTTCGAACAGCCTTGCGGCGGCGATTCGTAAATATTCACCTTTCCCGGCCAGCATGTTGAAAAGTTCAGTCAGGACCATTTCACTTGTAATTGTAAAGAAAGGCGATATTTGTTTGGAGACGGCGTATGCTCTTTCATGTAGGTCGTCTTTGGGGTTGAGTAGAGCGATCCAGTATCCAGTATCAGCAAAGACTTTTCTCAATTCTCAGTCCTTGGTGTACCATAAAGATAGTGGTCAACCTCCTTAGACAGGTCGGAAGGAATCTTTTCCCATTCTTTCTCGGGGACTTGCGCCCCGATTTCTGAAACGAGTTCCCAAATAGGCTGGGCCGTATCATCAAAATCCTTTTCTGTAAAGGGTCTGAGGTTCGTTTTATCCACCTGAAATATCCTTTTTATAGACCCGTCCCGGTTAAGAAATTCGGCCACACCGATTATGTTCAGGCGGCATGTGGTATGGTCTTTCAATGCTTCGATTATTTGCATCTCTTGTTCGGGCTCGAATTTACCAGGTATTCCTTTTACGCCAGCTTCCAATCTAATTGTAAAGTTGAGGCCATCAAGGTCGGCAGCCCGAACTTCACCAGTCAAGTCCACCAAGTCCTCATAAGTCTTTTCTTCCTGATCTAAAAGTTTTTCTCTGACGGATGTATTAAATGGCGTCGGCTTTTCACGCCTTGGAGATTTTATTTCAATATGATCCTCTGGCCCCAAGTTTTTTCCAAGGTCTCCGAACAAGGGTATTACGTTTTTCGGAAAATTATCAGGCAACATTCTATCCTCGCCGGCAGCGGAAATTCCTTCCTCGATCACTACAACCGCCTCGTTCAGCTCATCCCGATAATCGAAAGGCAGTTGGTCATCTTCATATTCAATCTCACGCATTAGTGGTACAGCGGTTGAGCCTTCACCTATCGAGTAAAACTTGATACGCAAGCCTTCCTTGAATCCCCTGGGCAGACGGGTCCGGTCCGGGTGCTTCAATCGCCAAAGATGCTCCGCCGTTTCCCGGAGTATCTTTTTGTATTGGACTAATTCGGGCAGCATATCCAGTTCAAGGCCATGGTCCTCGAAAGATGGCCCGATAAAAGTAAGAGTTGTAAGTTCCTGTTTTTCTATGCGCATAATGACCTTCTCCGGCTGTTGACAGGATGAATACCAGCCAGTCGGTAAATACAAAAGCCGGTGCCTTATTAATCAGATTTTATCACATCACCGGTTTTTAGGCACGAAATTGCAGAAATAATATCTTTTCCCTGGAATAACTAATAATTAAAACGCCTAAATTTGCCGCCCAATCGCCGGGCCGCCCTTATTCCTCCTCCGGGCCGGGGTCGGACGGGCATGGCGGGGGGGATGGTCCGGGCCAGCGGACGCGGGCCAGGTCCAGCCTTCCGCGCGAGTCGAAACGCAGGCCTTCGGCTTCGAGCAGGCGGTGTTGAATATCACCGCCCGGGCCGTGGGCGCGGGGGCTGATTTCGCCCAGCCGGTTGACCACGCGCTGCCAGGGCACGTCCGAGTCCAGGGGCAGGGCGGCCATGGCGTAGCCGACCTGGCGGGGCGTGCATCGGCCGACGATGCGGGCCACCTGGCCGTAGGTGGCCACCTGGCCGGGCGGCACCCGGCGGACGACCCGGTAGATGCGTTCGTAAATCGTCGCCCCCGCTATTTGGCGCCCTCCTCGTACCCTTCCTTGAATTCTCCCGGCGCTTCCTTTATCGTCTTGACCGCCTTGCCCGTGGCCTTGCCCACGGAATGGCAGGCGCCCAAACCCGTGATCAGAAACGCGGTGATGAGCACGGCGGCCGCGATTTTCTTGAGCATGTACCATGCCTCCCCTCGATGATGAACCGGCCGCCCGGGGGGGCGGCGACTCAACTATACCATATAACAACCCGGATACTTCTCCGATCGATCGGGCAGCGGCTCAGGGCAGCTTGAAAGACATCAGCACCTGGTCCGTATCCACGGTCTGGCCGGGTTCGATGAGGACTTTTTCGACCTGGGCGTCAAAGGGCGCGGGAATGCCGCTTTCCATCTTCATGGACTCCATGCGCAACAGTTCCTGCCCGCGCCGGACGTAATCCCCTTCCTTGACGCTTACGGCGACCACCAGGCCGGGCAGGGGACAACGAAGCCGATTGTCCTGGACGTCCTTGCGTCCCCGCAGCATGAACCCGGCCAGTTCCCATTCGGCCGGGGTGTATATTTCCACGGTCCGGACCAGTCCGCAAAAGTTGGTCTTGATATGGTTGGAATCGTACTGCATGCGGAACATGTGAGACCGGCCGTCGATTTTGAGCACGAGGCGACGCCGGTAGTACTCGAAGCGCGGGGTGACGACCTGATACGAGCGGTCGTCCACCCGGATGTTCCAATGCCGGGTCTGGCGATCGCCTTCGAGCTGGACCTTGAAGACGTCCTGGTCGGCCCGGACCATGTAATCGTGGGTTTTCTTCTGATCCGCGGTACGGCCGACGAGGGCGATCATGGGCGAGAGGGACTCCCGGACGAGGTACTGCCGGGTATGGAAGACCAGCAGGGCGGCCATGGCCATGTAGCGCAAGGGTTCACGGTCCGGGGGGCGCCTGGCGACGCCGTCCTGGAAGTGGTCCCCGATGAAACCCGTGGACAGGGCGCCCTCGGCCATGGCCGGGTGGTTGGCGATGGCGTTGACGAAATCCACGTTGGTGGTCAGGCCTTCGATGTGGTACCCGTTGAGCGCCCGAATCAGGGTCTGGCGCGCCTCTTCCCGGGTCCGGCCCCAGGCGGCCACCTTGGCCAGGAGCGAGTCGTAATAAATCGTGATCAGACTGCCTTCCTCGACGCCGGAATCCACGCGGATGCTCGGCCCTCGCGGGGCCGCGTACCGGGTGATCATGCCGGTGGTGGGCAGGAAGTCCCGGGAGGGGTCCTCGGCGCAGACCCGGGCCTCGATGGCCCAGCCCTCGGTCCGGATGTCCGCCTGGGCGAGGGGCAGCGGCTCGCCCCGGGCCACCCGTATCTGCCATTCGACCAGGTCCAGGCCGGTGGTCAGCTCGGTTATGGGATGCTCGACCTGAAGCCGGGTATTCATTTCGAGGAAAAAGAATCCATGGTCCGGGCCGAGGATGAACTCGACCGTGCCGGCGCCCACGTATCCGGCTTCCCGGGCCAGGGCGCAGGCCACCCGGCCCATTTCGGCGCGCAAGTCCGGCGTGACGGCCGGGCTGGGCGTTTCCTCGATGACCTTCTGGTAGCGCCGCTGGATCGAGCATTCCCGCTCCCCGAGATGGACGACGCCTCCCCGGGTATCGGCCATGATCTGGACCTCGATGTGCCGGGGCCGTTCGATATAGCGCTCGATGAAAATCCGGTCGTCCGCAAAGCCCTTGCGGGTCTCGGCGCGACAGGCCTCGAGGGCCGGCGCGAACTCGCCGACCTCCCGGACGATGCGCATGCCGCGTCCGCCTCCGCCGGCCGCCGGTTTGAGCAGCAGCGGAAAACCGACCGCTCGGGCCGCGGCCAGGGCCTCGTCCGGGTCGTCCAGCGGCTGGTGGTATCCGGGCACGACCGGAACGCCGGCGCGGAGGGCCAGTTCCCTCGAGGCCACCTTGTCGCCCAGAAGGGAGATGGCTGCCGGCGGAGGTCCGATGAACACCAAGCCGGCCTCGGCGGTCAACCGGGCGAACTCGGCGTTTTCGGACAGGAAGCCGTATCCGGGATGGATGGCCCCGCAACCGAGGCGCCCGGCCGCCTCCACGATCCGGCCGCCCTGGAGGTAGGAGTCCAGGGCCCGCGGGCCGCCCAGATGAACGGCCTCGTCCGCCTCCTGGACGTAGGGGGAGCGATAGTCCGCGTCTGAAAAAACGGCGACGGTCCGGATGTTCATGATACGGCAGGTCCGGATGACGCGCCGGGCGATCTCTCCGCGATTGGCGATCAATATCTTGTCGAACATGGCGCGCCTCACAAGGGGATGTTGCCGTGCCGGCGGTCGGGTCGCGGGCTCTGCTTGTTCTCGAGGACCTGGAGGCTTCGGATCAGGCGCCCCCGGGTCTCCCGGGGAAAGATGACGTCGTCGATGTATCCCCGTTTGGCGGCCAGGAAAGGATTGGCGAAGGTCTGCCGGTACTGGCCTTCCTTGTCCAGCAGGGCCGAGGCCGGGTCCGGGGACGCGGCGATCTCCTTGCGGTAGATGACTTCGGCGGCGGCTCGAGGGCCGATGACGGCGATCTCGGCCGTGGGCCAGGCGTAGTTGAAGTCGGCCCCGATGTGTTTCGAGTTCATGACCACGTAGGCTCCGCCATAGGCCTTGCGGACGATCACGGTGATCCGCGGCGTCATGGCCTCGGTGAAGGCATAGAGCAGCTTGGCGCCGTGGCGGATGATGCCGCCATGCTCCTGGTCCGGGCCGGGCATGAAACCGGGCACGTCCACGAGGCAGACCAGGGGGATGTTGAAGGCGTCGCAGAAGCGGACGAAACGGGCGCCCTTGACCGCCGCGTCGTTGTCCAGGACCCCGGCCAGGATCGCGGGCTGGTTGGCGATCAGGCCGATGGTCTGCCCCCCCAGCCGGCCGAAACCGACGATCAGGTTCCGGGCGAAATTGGAATGCACCTCGAGGAACTCGGCGCCGTCCAGGATGCTGTGGATCAGGATGCCCATGTCGTAAGGCTGGTTGGGGTTGGCCGGGACCAGGTAGTCCAGGACCGGGTCGGCGCGGTCGGGCGGGTCGAGCAGGTCCAGGTACGGCGGACGCTGCCGGTTGTTGGAGGGCAGGTAGCTGATCAGGCGCCGGACCTCGCGCAGGCAGAGGATGTCGTTGGGCAGGACAAAATGGGCCACGCCGCTCTTGCCCGAATGCACGCCCGCGCCGCCGAGGTCCTCGAAACTGATTTCCTGATGAATCACCGTCTTGACCACGTTGGGACCGGTGACGAACATGTAGGAGGAGTTCTCGACCATGAAGGTGAAGTCGGTCATGGCCGGGCTGTAAACCGCGCCGCCGGCGCAGGGCCCCATGATGCAGGATATCTGGGGAATGACCCCGCTGGCCATGACGTTCCGGTTGAAAATCTCGCCGTATGCCGCCAGGGCGTCCACCCCCTCCTGGATGCGGGCCCCGCCGGAATCGTTGAGCCCGATGAACGGCGCGCCCACGCGGACGGCGTGGTCCATGACCTTGCCGATCTTCTCGGAATGGGCCTCGCCCAGGGACCCGCCCATGACCGTGAAATCCTGGCTGAAGATAAAGACCTCGCGTCCGTTGATGGCCCCGTGCCCTGTGATGACGCCGTCGCTGAGGAACTCCCCGCGATCTCCCAGGAGCCCGCCGCGGCCGGCCTTGAGGACGTCGAACTCCTCGAAGGTGCCCTCGTCGAAGAGCAGATTCACCCGCTCGCGGGCGGTGAGCTTTCCTCGCTGGTGCTGCTCGGCGACCCGCTCCGGCCCGCCGCCCTCACGGGCCTGGTCCCGCATGCGATCGAGGACGTCCAGATTGTCCTTGAAAGGCCAGCCGCCCGTATTCGCGCCAGGGGCAGGCGGCCGCGGGCTGCGATCATCGGTCATGACAACACCTCGTTTCGCGGCTCGTCAGGTCTGTTTCAGGCCGTGACGCCGAGCCGGAAGAACCGAACTCGACGAGGAAAACGCGCCCATTGTCCCGGATATTGCGGTTGGATTCGGATCGAGGCGTCCACGGGTCCCGTTCGGCGCCGCGTCAGATGCCAACCGCGATATCCGAGATTATATCAACCCGGTGCAATATGATCCAGATCGAGACGTTTGAGCCCTGGCTCACCCTGGCGGATTGAAGGCCCGGGCGTGATCGGCCCGGGGAAGTCAAAACGGCCCCCGGGCCGGTGCAGGGAGCCGGCGGCCCGGGGGCCGTTCATGCCGAGGCGGGTCGCCATGGCGCCCCGCGGTTTACAGTCTCATGTCCTCCGCGCCCCGGGAGTAGGTCACGTTCATGACCGGGATCGGAGCCGGCTGAAGCGAGCCGAGGACCGAAGCGGCCGGATAGTCCGCCTCCGAGGGCTTGGCGAAGCGGCGGGTCTGCATTTGAGTCTGAGGCAGGTCCCGGGTCAACCAGGCGCTTTTTTGCGGGGTGAACAGGGCGTATAGGCTGATCCAGGACAGGCCGAACATCCAGAAGATCGAGTAGGGAAAGGCATACAGGAAGTTGCTGCTCCGATGCCTCATGATATAGAAGATGCCCGGAAACAGGGCGGCCAAGGTGCCGCCCGCGATCATGCCGTAGCCGACCGTCAGGGGGTAGGCCAGCAGGTAGAGCAGGGCCATGGTCTTCAGGACCTCGCCCACGGTCATGCCGAACCAGCTCATGATCAGATTGATCCGGGCGCCCAGGGCCGGCGTGTCGCGGAAATGTTTGAAGGCGAACCCGCTCATGACCAGGTTTTCGCGGACGTTGCTCCGGGCCCAGCGCAGCAGCATCTTGCACAGGCCGTTGAACTTGACCGGCACGTTGGTGAAGACCTGGGCTTCCCGGGCGAAATGAACGTGATAGCCTTCCCGCAGGATCAGGTTGGTCAGGGCCCGGTCTTCGCCGATGGCGGCCGCCTGGCCCATGAAAGTCTGGTTGAGCCATTCGTCGATCACGGGCATGATGACGTCCCGGCGATAGGCGGACAGGGCGCCGGGGGTGCACATGACCGTGTTGATTCGGCTTTGGCCGGCCCGGATGAAGTCGAAGGAATAAGTGAAGTTGACGTCGAGCATGCGGGGAATCACGCCTTCGGACATGTTGAGCACCCGCACGTTGC
>JAHJTB010000384.1 GCA_018830135.1 Pseudomonadota bacterium
GCCGGGACCTCAAGGAGTTTCGGGAATAGGGCTGTCGGGGAGTGACATGGGGCTCATCAGTCTGTTAGACGCCTTTTCCATGTCGGGATTTATCGTCGCCGCGGTCTTCAGCCTTCGAATCCCCGAACCCACCCTGGGAAATCCACCTCGTATTCTGCTTTTTCTGGCCATGTGCCTGTACGCCCTGATCGGTTTTTTCAACCTGCTCGAGCACACGCGGGTGACCGCAATATTCGACCCCTTTGAAGACTATCTCGAAATCCTGTTCGTTCCGCTGCTGCTGTTTTTTTTGTTTTCTTTTCGCTCGGCCCTGGCTCACCAGGAAAAGGACCGCGCCCTGGAGGCCCTTGAAAAAAGCGAGGACAAGTACCGGCTGATCGTGGAAAACCAGAACGATCTGGTGGTCACCCTGGACAATGAGCGGCGGCTGGTCTTCGCCAGTCCGAGCTACTGCCAGTTGTTCGGAAAATCCGAGGCGGACCTGCTGGGACGGTCATTTTTACCCCTGGTTCACGAAGACGACCGGGAGATCGTATCCCGTTCGATCGAGGAACTGTATAGGCCGCCATACACCTGCTTTCATGAAGAACGGGCCATGTCGGCCCGGGGCTGGCGTTGGCTGGCCTGGTCCAACCGGGCCGTCCTGGACGAGGAAGGCAGAGTGACCCGGATCATCGCCGTGGGCCGGGACGTCACCGATCGAAAGGAAGCCGAAGAAGCCTTCAGGGAAAGCCAAACCCGGTTCCGTCTGCTGCTCGATTCGACGGCCGAGGCCATATATGGTCTGGATACCGAGGGCCGGTGCACCTTTGTCAACCCGGCCTGCCTGCGGCTTCTGGCCTACGACCGGCAGGAAGACCTGATCGGACGCAACATGCACGACCTGATCCATCACACCCGGCCGGACGGATCGGCCTATCCCATGGATGAGTGCAGGATATTCTCGGCATTCAAAAGGGGAGAAGGCAGCCACGTGGACGACGAGGTCCTGTGGCGGTCCGACGGCGCCGCGTTCCCGGCCGAATACTGGTCATTTCCGGTTTACAGCAACGGCCGGATCACCGGTGCGGTGGTCACTTTTCTGGATATCACCGAACGAAGACACGCCGAACAGGAAAAGGAAAATCTGATAAAAAAGCTACAGGCCGCCCTGGCCGAGGTCCATACCTTGCAAGGCTTTATCCCCATCTGCGCCAACTGCAAAAAAATCCGGGACGACGAAGGATACTGGCAGCAGATCGAACAGTATATCCAGGACCGGTCCGCGGCCCGTTTCAGCCACGGCATCTGCCCCGAGTGCCGGAGCCTGCTGTATCCCGGATTTCCGAACAACAACGAGTAGAAACCTCGTCCGGTCCAAGGCCTGCTCCGGATACGAAGGCCCGCCGGCGTCCGGAGCCCGGAAACCGGCGGGGGGTGCCGGTCAGGACGGCCGGATGGCCTTGAGCCCGGCTTCCATGATGGACAGGCCGCGTTCGAGTTGTTCGTCCGTTATGACCAGGGGCATGAGCAGCCGGATGACGTTGTTGTAATTGCCGCAGGGAAGAAGGAGCAGTCCGTTTTCGTACCCGAAACGGACCAGTTCCCGGGTCTCCGCGTCGGCCGGCTCCTTGGTCGCCCGATCCCGGACCAGTTCCAGACCCAGCATGGGCCCCAGACCCCGGACCTGTCCGATGATCTCGAACTCGTCCTGCCAGGTATCGAGGCGCTGCCTCAACGTTCGTCCCAGGGCCCGGCCCCGGTCGAGCAGGTCTTCTTCGGTCATGACCCGCAGGACGGCCAGAGCCGCGGCGCACGAGACCGGGTTGCCGCCGTACGTCGAACCCAGCCCGCCGACCTGGGGCGAGTCCATGAGTTCGCTCCGGCCGACCACGGCGGAGATGGGCATCCCGCCTCCCAGGCTCTTGGCCACCAGGGTGACGTCCGGTTCGACGCCCCAGTGCTCCATGGCGAACCAGCGGCCCGTGCGGCCCATCCCGGTCTGGATTTCATCGGCGATAAAGATCAGGCCGAACTCCTCGCAGATGCTTTTCAGCTTGGGAAAGTACTCGGGCGGCGGGGTGATGAATCCGCCTTCTCCGGCGATGGGTTCGACGATCAGCGCGGCCGCGGTTTCAGCGGCGGCGTGGTTGACGAAGAAGTCGTGCAGATGATCAGCGCAGGCCGCGCCGCATTCCGGATGGGTCAGGCCGATCGGACACCGGTAGCAGTACGCGTAAGGCATCCGGTATATTTCAGGGGCGAAGGGGCCGAAGCCGAATTTGTACGGCTTGACCTTGCTGGTCAGGCTCATACCCAGGAGCGTCCGCCCATGGAAACCGGCCTCGAAGGCGATAACGGTCTGCCGGCCGGTGGCGTGGCGCGAAATCTTGATCGCGTTTTCCACGGCCTCGGCCCCGCTGTTGAACAGGGCCGTCTTTTTGGGGAAACGTCCCGGCGTCAGTTCGGCCAGCTTTTCGGCCAGCTCCACATACGGTTCATACATGGTCACGTGGAAGCAGGAATGGATCAGCTTGTCGGCCTGGGCCTTGATCGCCTCGACGACCCGGGGGTGGCAGTGCCCCACGTTCAGGGTGCCGATCCCTCCGGCAAAATCGATCAACTCACGGCCCTCCACGTCGACGATCACCGCCCCCCGGGCCCGGTCGGCGAAATGGGGGGTGATGTTGGACACGCCCGGCGGTACGGCCTGGTCCCGCCTCGCGGCCAACAGGTCCCGTTTCGTTGGCATAATCCCCTCCTTTGCTCACACGTACTTAACAGAATCACTCGTTTCGGGCAAGCGGCTTGCCCTTGACGCCGGGAACCCCGGCTGGGTATCCTAAAGGAAATGAAACGGATGGGACCATGCTGAAAAAAAGCCAGGTGAAATACTTCGTCGAAAACATCCTGATCATCGCCCTGGGCGGTTTCATATACGTGGTCGGCGTCGAAGGGATTCTGGTGCCGCACCGCTTCCTCAACGGCGGCCTGGTCGGCATCAGCCTGATTATCAAGTATCTGTTCCCGGCCCTGGGCCTGGGCGTAATTTACGCCCTGCTCAACATACCCTTGTTCATCCTGGGCTGGTTCAACATCAGCCGGCGCTTCGTGCTGTTCACCGGGTTCGGCATCGCCGTGTTTTCGGTCCTGGCCGACCTGCTGGATGTCCAGGCTTTGCCCGTCACCGATCCCATGCTGGCCGTTATTCTGGCCGGTATCATCTGCGGGTTCGGCGGCGGGATCGTTTTTCGCACCGCCGGCTCCCTGGGCGGGCTGGACATCCTGACCGCCTACCTGTACAACCGCTTCGACCTGCGCCAGGGGTTCACCTCCTTTCTGGTCAACATGGTCATCCTTTCGGCCGGGGCCCTGTTGTTCAACCTGGAAATGGCCCTGTACACCTTTGTCTTTGTTTTCATCCAGAGCCGGGTCACCGACGCGGTGATAACCGGATTCAACCGGCGCAAATCCATCATCGTCATCTCGGACCGCTCCCGGGAGATCGGCGACTCGATCATGAACGACCTGGGACGCGGCGTGACTTTTCTCGAAGGCTGGGGCGGTCACAGCGGCCAGGAAAAGCGGGTGATCTTTTCGGTCATCACCCTTTTGGAACTGGGCCGCTTGAAGAGCATCGTCTTCACCGCGGATCCCGAGGCTTTTCTGGTCGTCAACGACACCCTGGACGTCGTGGGATCGACGCTGGGCCAACGTAAGCTCTATTAACCCGAATCTTGCAGTTGGGTTGGTAGCGAGGCGTCGAAATGCATAGCGAAACGCGAAGTCGGACCGATTTTTGGGCCGCAGGCGTATCAGGGGATACGCCCTGGGCCGAAAAGCGGGAAACGAGCGTTGCAGCACACATTTCGGCGCCGCAGTAGAAGCCAACTGCAAAATTCGGGATTAAGGGAGGACTTGCCATGAAACGCCTGGTCGCGCTCGTTTTTCTTCTCCTCCTGGTCCCCTTGACGACCGGGACCGGGGCCGCCGCGGACCGGCGGATCGTTTTCTGGACGGTCGAAGCGGAGAAGGACCGGGTCGAGGTCCAGAACCGTCTGGCCGACGACTTCAGGAAGCGGACCGGTATTGCCGTCCAGGTCGTTCCGGTTCGGGAAAACCGGCTGGTCCAGCGGATCATGGCGGCTTTCGCCGCCCGGTCGCTTCCGGACGTGGTTTTTCACCCTCTGGATTTCACCATCGGCTGGGCCGAGGCCGGGATTCTGGACATCCAGTCCGCCGTCCGGGTCCTCAATCATCTGGACCCCGGGACTTTCGGACGGGGCCCCCTGGATATGGTTCAAGCCAGGGGTGGACACGCGGCCGTGCCCGTGGACGGATGGGGCCAGCTTCTGCTTTACCGGCGGGACCTGTTCGGCCCAAAAAGCCTGGCCGTACCGGACCATTGGGCTGCCATCCTCGGAGCGGCCGGGGCGTTGCACCGGCCCCCCGAGGTCTGGGGCTTCGAGGCGGCCACGGACCCGGGACAGGTGTACACCCAGCAGGTCTTCGAACACTTCGCCCTGTCCAACGGGGTCAGGCTGGTCGGCGCGGACGGCCGGGTCGATCTGGACACGCCGGCCATGGTCGAAACCCTGGAATTCTACAAGTCCCTGGCCGGCTTCAGCCCCTCGGGAAATCTCTACTGGCTGCACACTCGCCTGGACTACCTTTCCGGCCGGGCAGCCATGATCGTATGGTCGCCCTTCATACTCGACGAACTCTCGGGACTGCGCCGGGACCAGCCCGTGGTGCCGGACCTGGCCCGAGACAACCCAGGATTCCTGGCTAAAAACACCGGCTTCGTCTCCCGGATCAAGGGGCCGGCGGGCGGTCCGGCCCAGTACGGCCAGGTCGGGTACCTGGGCATTACCGTGGACGCGGACCGGGGCTCGGCCGAAAAATGGGTCGAGTACCTGCTGTCCGACGGCTACCTGACCTGGCTGGGCATGGCCGCCGAAGGCAAGCTGCCTGTCCGCAAGGGGACCGCGGACGATCCGGAACGCTTCGTCCGGGGCTGGAAGAATCTGGAATTCGGGGTGACCACCCGGGCCAGAATATCCGAATTTTACGGGGAGGAAACCGTCCGGTCCATCATCGCCGGCGTGGACGAGTTCGACCGATGGGGATTCGGCCGGGGCAAAGGGGCCCTGGTGGCCAAAATTTACGGCACCAAGGTCGTGCCCGAAGTGCTCAAAACCTTTCTGGACGGCCGGATCGATGCTCGCCAGGCCGCCCGGACCCTGGACCGGAAAATCAAGGCCCTGGAATAACGAACGGACCACCCCGCCCAGGACCAAGGGCACGGAGGCGGATCAACCATGGCCACCACGCTCGCCGACCGTGAAGCCCGGCTGGCCTTTCGGCTGCTGGCGCCGACCGCGCTCATCGTTATGGCCGTGGTCCTGTTTCCCGTGGCCTGGAACCTCTGGCTCAGCCTCAAACCGATCGGGCTGGCCGACCTGCGGGGCGACGCCCTGTTCCGCCTCGACCTGGGATTCGATAATTACCGGACCGTGATTCAAGACCCGGACTTTTCCGGGGTCTGCCTGACCACCCTGATCTACGCCGGCCTGGGCAGCGGGCTGTCCATCCTCCTAGGCCTGGCCGCCGCCCTGCTGGTCCATGGCGAGTTCAAGGGCCGCGGCCTCCTGCGCGGCCTGTTCATATCGCCTTATATCGCGCCGGTGGTGGCCGTGACCTTTGCCTGGAGCTTCATCCTCGACCCGCAACTGGGCCTGGTCAACCGGCTGGCCATGGACTGGGGACTCTGGCACCGCCCGATTCCCTTCCTATCCCAACAGGGATGGGAAACCGACCTGTGGGGCTGGACGGTCTACCTGCCTTTGGCCCTGATCTCCGTCATCCTCTTCGAAGGCTGGCGCTACTTTCCCTTCGCCTTTCTGTTCATTCTGGCCAGATTGCAGGCCATCGACGAAGACCTCTACCTGGCGGCCCGGGTGGACGGGGCCGGTCCGCTACAACGGTTCCGGCACGTGACCCTGCCCCAACTCTACACCGTCCTGGCCAACCTGTTTCTGTTCCGCTTCATCTGGACCGTCAACAAGTTCGACGACATATTTCTTCTGACCCGGGGCCAGGCCGGAACCAAGGTCCTGACCGTCAGCGTATACGAGCATGCTTTCGGACGTTTCGATATCGGGGCCGGGTCGGCCCTGGCCATGCTGCTTTTCGCCCTGCTGACCCTGTTTCTTGTGGCCTATTTCAGATGGATCGTCCGTGAAGCCGAAAGCTTTCTCTAAAAGTTCGGCCGGGAGGCTGGAATGAGCACATCCACAAGAAGCGTCCTGAACCGGGAACGGATGGAAGAGGCCCTGATCCGGGTCCTGCGCCTGGCCGGGTTCATCCTGTTCCTGCCCCTCGTGCTCCTACCCTTTTACTGGATGGTCATCAGCGCGCTTCGGCCTCTTCAGGACCTCCTGCTCCGTCCGGCCAACCTCTGGCCCGACTGGGACCGGATCGGCTTTCAGGCTTTTTACGACGTCCTGTTCGAGCACGGCTTCCTGCGCTACATCCTGAACAGCGCCTACGTCTCCCTGGCCACCGTCGTCCTTTCCACGGCCCTGGCGGTCCTGGGCGGGTACGCGGTCACCCGCCTGCGTTTCAGGGGACAGCCTCTCCTGTCCCACGGCATCCTGCTGATATACATGTTCCCGGCCATTGTCCTGGCCGTGCCGCTCTACGTGATCTTTTCCCGGCTCGGGCTCAGGGACTCGGTCCATGCCCTGATTCTGGTCTATCTGGCCCAGACCCTGCCCGTGGCCCTGTACATGCTCCGGAGCTATTTCATGACCCTGCCCCCGGAACTGGAACACGCCGGACTGGTCGACGGATGCACCCGGCTGGGAGTCATCTGGCGCATCGTGCTCCCCCTCTCGGCGCCCGCCCTGGCCGGGGTGGCCTTATACACTTTCATGATCGCCTGGAACGAGTTTCTGTTCGCCTTCATGTTCCTGGACACGCCGGAAAAATTCACCCTGTCCCTGGGCGTGGTCCAACTGGCCGAAAGCGTGCATCTGTCCAAGCAGTTGGTCATGGCCGCCTCGGTCCTGGTCACGTTCCCGGTCCTGGTGGTGTTTTTCCTGTTCGAGCGTTTCCTGGTCCGGGGCCTGGCCGCGGGCGCGGTCAAGGGGTAGCCGTGTCCTCCCTCATGGTCCAGGGGCTTTACAAACGGTTCGGCCAGGTCGTCGCCCTGGACGGTGTGGACCTCGACGTGCCGGACGGGACGTTTTGCGTGCTGCTGGGACCTTCGGGCTGCGGGAAAAGCACCCTGCTTAACGTGGTTGCCGGCCTGTTGCCCCCGGACCGGGGCAGCGTGTCCATGGACGGCCGGCCGGTGGACCATCTCGCGCCCGGGGAGCGGGACGTGGCCATGGTCTTCCAGAACTACGCCCTCTATCCCCACATGACCGTGGCTGGAAACCTCGGCTTCGGACTGAAGATGCGGGGGACCTCCAGGAAAGAGATCGAAAGGCGGGTTCTGGAAACCGCCCGGCTTCTCGGGCTGGAGACGCTGTTGGACCGGAAGCCTCGGGAGCTGTCCGGAGGGCAGCGCCAGCGGGTGGCCATGGGCCGGGCCCTGGCCCGGCGGCCCAGACTGTTTCTGATGGACGAGCCGCTGAGCAATCTGGACGCCAGGCTGAGGGCCGCGGTGCGTCTGGAACTCAGACAACTGCATCGCCGGTTGAAAGGGACCATCGTGTACGTGACCCACGACCAGGTCGAGGCCATGACCCTGGGGGACCGGGTGGTAGTCATGCGGGAGGGTCGCGTTCTTCAGGTCGGCGCCCCCGAGGATGTTTACGAGCGTCCGGCCGACACGTTTGTGGCCACCTTTGTCGGTTCGCCGGAAATGAACCTCTGCCGCGGCCGGGTGGTCCGGGGGACGGCCGGCTTCATTTTTCAAGGCGACGGGTTTATCATCGACCTGGCCCGTACAGGAGTCGAGTGGACGGAAGGGGAGGTCGAACTGGGTCTTCGGCCGGAAGACCTCCGCATCGAGGGAGACGACGGGCTGATCATCGAGGTCGAAATCGACCTGGTCAGCCACGCGGGCGCGGAAAAATACGTTCATGGTCGGCTGGGCCGGGAGACGATCACGGCGCGGCTGGACAAAGGAGGCCGCCTTCAAAGCGGGGACCGGGCCGTCTTTTCCATCCAGGCCGGCCGGCTGCATGTTTTCAGAGGGGGCCGGCGCGCTTGAGGCCCCCGGCAAAACACCGGTTGACAACCGGCCCGTGAACCCGTATCACCTAACCGCATGTAAAAAAGAGGGAGATCGACCCATGTCGAACCCATTGGCTCGTTCTGGCCTGCTTCTGCTCTGCCTGGCCCTGGCCTGGTGTTGTTGCGTTGATGTCCGGGCCCAGGAAAACCAAGGGCGGGAACAAAGCCCGGCGGCCGAGGTCCAACCCCCGCCCCGGCCTGCCCGGGAGCGGGTCAGGGTCGAGGTCTGGGGCGGGGGCGTCGGCCAGGCGGACCTGGAAGGGAGCCAGGGCGGGTTTTCGCTCTTCCGAACCGGTCTGGCCCTGGACTACGCCGATTTCAAGTTCGCCTACGCCCGAAAGGTGTATTCCTGGGACGACAACCAGCACCTGCCCTTCGGAAACCGCGGTGAAGACCCCTGGACCGGGTTCCAGGCCCTGGGGGTTTCGTTCCGCCGGTTCGGACCGGTAACCCCCCAATGGATGTATTTTGCCGGCGGAGGCGTGTCCTCCTCTTTCGAGGACGGCGCATCGGGACTGGTGGGCCCGCGGGCTTTCGGAGGATTCACCTACGCCGGTTCTCCGGGCTGGCAGGTCAGCCTGGGGCTGGGCGTCTTTCACAACCGGGTTCACGACACGATCCTGCCCATGATCGGCGCGAACTGGAATCGGGGACGGGGCTCGGGCCGGGATGCGGCCGGCTGGGCCTTCTCCCTCGGTTTTCCGGAAACATCGGTGGCCTACCGGTTCAACTCCACGGTCCGTCTCCGACTGGGCCTGTCCTTCGACCGGGACATCTATCAATTATGCGGCGGCAATCCGGCCAGCCCGGGCGGTTATCTTGAAACCCAGGACCTGATCGGCGGTCTGTATCTGGACCTGGCGCCCGCCGATCGGTTCAGGCTCACGTTCGGCCTGCAGCATGTGTTCGGCCGGGAACTGACTCTATACGACCGGGACGAACGGGAACTGAGGACCTACGACGTGGATTCATCCCTGGGGGGCGTCATCAACGCGGTCTTTGTATTTTAGAGGCCGCGTTCTCCCGGAGCGGAAAGGAAGGACCATGTACGACTTGAAGGGAAAGGCCGCCCTGGTGACCGGGGCCGGGAAGAAGACGGGCATTGGTTTTGCCGTGGCGGAAAAGCTGGCGGCCTCGGGCGCCTCGGTTGTCATTGCCGACCTGGGCGGGCAGCCGGCTCAGGGCGGCGAGGTCCGGACCGGGACGCGGGCGGAAATGGATGCCATCGCCGAGGACCTGGCCGGCCGCCATGGGGTTCGCACCCTGGCCGTGGACCTGGACGTGACCTCCGCCGACTCCATAACCGCCATGATGGATCGGGTCCGCGAGGGATTTGAAAGGGTCGACGTGCTGGTCAACAATGCCGGCGCGACCTTTGGCGTACCCAATGCCGTCCACACCTACGACGAAGCGGCCTGGATGAAGACCATCGATGTCAACCTGCACGGTGTCTTCCGGGTGACCCGGGCCGTAATGCCCATGATGGCCGGCGGTCCGGGCAGCGTGGTCAACGTCGCCTCCCGGGCCGGCAAGGTGCCGCCGCTGTTCAACGGGGCCTACGCCGTGGCCAAGGCCGGAGTCATTATGATGACCAAGGTGATGGCCAGGGAACTGGCCGGGCAGGGCATCCGGGTCAATGCCGTCTGTCCCGGCCAGATCAGTACCGATCTCGAAGCCTGGCGTTTCGACCTGGAGGCCCGTTTTCTCGGGACCACGGCCGAGGCCAGAAAAGCGGAGATGGTTGGAACCATTCCCCTGGGGCGGATGGGGGCGCCGGCCGAGGTAGCCGACGTGATCGTCTTTCTGGCCTCGGATGCCGCCTCATATATGACCGGACAGGCCGTCAACATCACCGGCGGCCAGTTGATGGAACTGTGATTCCACATTGCCTCCCATGACCGACTCCCGGACAAAAGACCCCAAAGGGCCGGGCGTTCTGTACGTCGTGGCCACGCCATTGGGAAACCTGGAGGACCTGACCTTCCGGGCCGTTCGGATTCTGGGAGAGGTGGACATGGTTCTGGCCGAGGACACCCGGCGGACCCGGAAGCTCCTGACCCACTACGGCCTGAACGTTTTCTGCCTGAGCTATCGCGAACAGAATCACGCACGGGTCCTGCCCAAAATACTGGACCACCTGGAAAACGGGCGCCACGCCGCCCTGGTTTCCGACGCCGGCACGCCTGGCCTGTCGGACCCCGGAGCCCCCTTGGTCCGGGAAGTCGTCCGACGCAATCTGCCCGTCGTCCCGATTCCCGGCGTGTCCGCCCCGGCCGTGGCCCTGTCCGTTTCCGGTCTGCCGGCCGAGAGTTACGTCTTCGTGGGATATCTCCCGGCCAGACCCGCTGACCGGAGGCGGACCCTGGAAGCCGTCCGCGCCGAGTCCAGAACCCTGGTGCTTTTCGAAGCGCCTCACCGCCTGGCATCCTCCCTGGAAGACCTGGAAAGCGTGCTGGGCGACCGAGAGGCGGTGCTGGCCCGGGAAATGACCAAGATCAACGAGGAGTTCATCCGGGGGCGGCTGTCCGAAATCGCCGGGCGGGCCTGTGGCCGGGAGGGCCGGGTCAAGGGAGAGGTGACCATGGTCGTGGCCGGGGCAGACAGCCGGGCCGCCGAAGGGCTGACCCGCCGGGAACTCGAGGAGATCATTCAGGGCGACGACCGGCCCGTCCGGGAAATCGCGGCCGACCTGTCCGAATCATCCGGCATGAGCCGGAGCGACTTGTACCGGCTGATTCTGGACGTGACCGGAAGGCGAGGATGACCCCAGCCGGGGCCTGGAATCCTCTTGAGGGTGCCGGGTTGTTAACTGTCTGATATTGCCCTATATTATAAAGATATGGTGATGATTGCCGTTGACATGCGCTCAATTTTGGCATAAACTGGTCGTCTTTGATGTCCGGCGGGGTAAGCGGCCGTGGAACTGACGACCTTGGTCCGTGTGGTCTGGCGGTCCTTCTTTCTGCAGGCGGCCTGGAACAACCGGGGCCAACAGAATCTGGGACTTGCCTCCGCCTTGCTCCCCGCGCTGGAAAAGATACACAGTCGGGGCATATCCGATCTGACCGATGCGCTCAACCGGGCCTTGAAGCCTTTCAATACCCAGCCGTACATGAGCGGGCCGGTGCTGGGCGCTTTGATCAAGGTGGAGGAGCTGGGACCGGACCAGGGGTTCACGCCTGAAAGGATCGATCGGTTTCGGAACGTTCTGGCGGCGGCCTTTGCCGCGGTGGGCGACGCATTTTTCTGGAACGCGCTTCTGCCGGCGGCCGCCGTAACGGCCATGTTCTGGTCCGTGTTGAACGAGTGGATCGGGCTGATCGTCTTTCTCGCTTTTTACAACCTGGCCCCGCTGTCCATCCGTATCGGCGGCGTCTGGTTGGGCTACCGCTACGGCACGGGGGTCGTGACCGTGATGGAACGCCTGGCCCTGCCGGTTCAAGCTTTGCGGGTCAGGCTGTTCGTGGCCGGGGCGCTGGGCGCCCTGGGGGCCTGGATACTTGTGAACGTAGCTCCCGCTGATTGGAGCCGGACGGACTTCTGGAGCGTCAGTTTGGTCTCCGTTGTGCTGATCCTGGCCTTTTCGCGGTTCTTCAAAAGAAGACTGCCGGTCGAATTACTGATTTATGGGCTATTTGTCGTCCTGACGGCCTGGACCCAGGTGATGTCTTAATTCTTGAAAGGGCATGAATGCGGTGAATTCGGGGATTTCTGAAAAATCACGCCAAATGGTCATCAGCAACCGGCTGGGGCTACACGCCCGGGCCGCCGGCCGATTGGTCGAGACGGCCAGCCGTTTCGAAAGCATCATCGTTTTGGAAAAAAACGGGCAGTCCGCGGATGCGAAAAGCGTCATCGACCTGCTGGGGCTTGAATGCCCCATGGGGACACGGGTTTTGATCTCGGCCTCGGGCGCCGACTCGGACCAGGCCGTCGAGACCCTGGCGGAATTGATCGAAAACAAGTTCGGAGAAGAATGAACCTCCCCCCTCCATTCGTCAAGGACGATGCCGCCTTGATCGGCGTGCCCGCCTCACCGGGCATCGTCATCGGCAAGGCCTATCTGGTGGATCGGTCCAAGGTCGATTTCATGTACCAGAGCCTGATCAACGAGGCCCTCATCGAGGAAGAGGTCAACCGCTTCGAGGCGGCGGTGGCCCAGGCCCGGGACCAGCTCGAGGAGATCAAGGCCGGCGTCCCGGATGAACTGGCCAGCCATGCCTACATCCTGGATACCCACCTCCTCCTGCTTAAGGACAAGCTCA
>JAHJTB010000385.1 GCA_018830135.1 Pseudomonadota bacterium
ATTTAAAGCCTAACTGATTGTTATCATTAATACGGATACTGGATTCTTTACGTATTTTGGACAGCAGTGATATTATGTAAAAAAATGACCTGAGTCAAGGTAGCCGGAAACACAGGCTTGTATAACGAAAGCCAGGGTGTTGGCGGGAATTGTTCCAGGGAGTTAGGACCGCCGAAAGGGATTTTTTGAACACCATGGATTGAAAAATCCACCCTATTCAGGTGGATGACCAGGGCCATGATCATGGACAGGGGATATTTGAAAATGAATTTTTCCGGAAAATTTAAATGGCTGATTTACGTGTTTGTTATCCCCTTGGCTGCCCTGGCCATCTACTGGGTCAGGTTTGCTCCGGTCAAAGTGCTTGGATATCGGGTTTCAAAGGGTGAAATCACCGCCGAGGTCATGGGCGCCGGTACGCTTGAAGCCAAGGTGCAGGCGATTGTCAGTTCAAAGATATCGGGCCGGATTGCCGATGTGCCGGCCGATCAGGGGGATTTGGTCAAGCAAGGCCAGGTTCTGGTTCGGTTGGATGACAACGAATTGAGGCAGCAGGCCGAAATCGCCAGATCCGCCCACGAGGCAGCCGCGGCTTCGTCTGATAGGGCCCGATCCGATTCCGACCGCTCCCAGGCCGTTTTGGATCAGGCCCGGGTTGAACATGGGCGAAACGCGCGGCTTTACGAGAACAAGTCCATTTCGGTCAGCGAGATGGACAAGCTGAAAATGTCCGTGAAAGTGGCTGAAGCGGATTTGGCCAGTTCCATGGCCAGGGTGGTCGAGGCCCATAAGAATCTCATGTTGGCCCGGAACACCCTGGATTACCACTTGGCCCGCTTGGACGATACGGTCATCCGGGCGCCCTTTTCCGGACTGATCGTCCGGCGCGATCGGGACCCCGGGGACGTGGTCGTCCCGGGAACATCGATTTTCCTCCTCGTCTCACCGGAGCAACTCTGGGTGAGGGCCTGGGTGGATGAAACCGAGATGAGCAGGCTCAAGGCAGGTCAGCCCGCGCGGGTCGAGTTTCGTTCCGAACCGGACCGGACCTATGACGGCCGGGTCGCCCGCCTGGGCAGGGAAACCGACCGGGAGACCCGCCAGTTCATCATCGACGTGGCGGTGAACAGCCTGCCGGTCAACTGGTCCGTGGGTCAGCGGGCCGACGTGTTCATTGAAACGGCCCGCAAAACCGGGGCGCTTGTCCTGCCTTCCAATCTGCTTCTCCGCGGCGAGAAAGGCGCTCTGGGGCTTATGGCCGTGAAACAGGATCGGGCCGTCTGGCATGATGTCCGGATCGGGCTCCACGGCCGGGATAAGGTGGAGATCGTCGAGGGGCTGAGGGAAGGGGATATCGTCATTGTGAGCAAGGCCCCCAAAACGCTGACCGCCGGGACAAGAGTCGAGGTTTCCGGTCAATGAACCTGGCCATCAAGGACATCCAATACAATCTGGGGCGTTTTCTCCTGACCGCCTTGGGGGTGGGGATGCTCTTGATGATGGTCATGGGCATGGTGGGAATCTACCGAGGCATGATCCAGGACGCCACCCTTCTGATTGACGAAATCGGGGCGGAAATCTGGGTCGTCCAGATCGGCACCAAGGGCCCTTTCGCTGAAATGTCCCGGGTCCCGAGAAGCCTGGCCGACCGGGTCGCGGTGGTGCCGGGCGTGCGGGAAACACGGGAATTTGTCTATCACACCATTCAGCGGGACTGGAAAGGGCGGTCCTTGCGGGTGGCCGTTCTCGGCCTGAGCTGGCCCATCGACCGAGGAGAATGGCTGCCCCTGATCGCGGGCAGACCAATCGGCCAGTCCAACTTCGAGATGATCGCCGACCGGAAGACCGGGCTCGAGCTGGGTGATGAATTGCCGCTCGGGCGTGAAAAATACCGGGTCGTGGGTCTGACCTCGGGCATGGTATCCTCCGGAGGGGACGGCATGTCGTTTTTTACGGTCGTTGACGCCCTGGCCGTCCAATTGTATGCCTCGGCCGAGGCGATCCGGTTGGAACGGGAGGCCCGTCTGAACCGGGCGAAAACCACCGACCTGGGTTTTTCCCAGCCGTTTTTGCTGGAGCGCGCCGTTGGGCCGTCCTCGGCCGTTCCCGCGCTGGCCCGACCTCAGACAAGCGCGGTTATCGCCAAACTGGCCCCGGGGGCCGACCTTGCGGTCATTAAAACCATTATTTCAAGCTGGGCGGACGTGACGTACTATTCTGAAGATGAACAGCGGCAGTTCATGCTCAAGGGCACCGTGGAAATGGCCCGCAAACAGATCGGACTTTTCACCGTCCTGCTTACCGTGATCTCGGCCATCATCATGGCTTTGATCCTTTATACGTTGACCCTGGAAAAAATACACGAAATCGCCCTGTTGAAGCTGATCGGCGCCCCCGGCCGCGTTGTCCTGGCCATGATCCTGGAACAGGCCTTGTTTCTTGGCGTCGTCGGGTACGCGCTGGCCTACGTCCTGGGCCAAAAGGTCTTCCCCCGGTTTCCCAGGCGAGTCATACTCCTCAACGACGATCTGGTCGTTCTGGCACTGATCGTCCTGGCCATTTCCGTTCTTTCCAGTCTTCTGGGGATATGGAAGGCCATGCGGGTCGATCCGAATGAAGCCTTATCCGGGTGAACCCATGGCCAGGGAAGATATAGCGGTGGAAACCCGGAACCTGACCAAGGTTTACGGGCAGGGCAATACGGAAGTGGTGGCCATGCGGGACGTAAGTCTCGAGGTCCGGCGCGGCGAGGTGGCGGCCCTGCTCGGCCCAAGCGGAGCGGGAAAGTCCACGCTGCTCACGGCGGTGGGGCTGATCAACCCGCCGACATCCGGTCAGATCATCATCAATGGCGGCATGGTGATGGACGGACCCAAATCCCTGACCAACCTGACCCGATTCCGCAGGAACCATATCGGTTTCGTCTTCCAGAAATCCAATCTGATTCCTTTCCTCACGGCCATGGAAAACGTCAAGGTCGCCCTCGAACTCAATGGCTGGCCATCCGCGCGGGCCGGAAAAAAGGCAATGGAACTTCTGGACTATTTTGGGCTTGCCGACCGGGCCGGCAACCACCCCTCGATGCTTTCCGGCGGCCAGCAGCAGCGGGTCGCCGTCGCCCGGGCCCTGGCCAACAAGCCCAGTCTCATTCTGGCTGACGAGCCCACGGCAGCCTTGGACAGTCAAAGGGGGCGGCAGGTCATGGAACTCTTCAAAAAGGTGGCCCATGAACAGGGAGGCGCCGTGATTGTGGTCACCCATGATCATCGCGCCCTGGACGTCTTTGACACGACATACGAAATGGAAGACGGCTCTATCCGATTGAACCTGGAGGGCGGAGGCATCCCTTGCGGCCTGCCGCCGGGACAGCCCGCCCCGGGTGTTCGGCCCCGCGATTGAGGCCCATTGCAATATCCGGGTTTAACCTGGCTCGAACGGCAATACGATGTGAAAGGTGCTGCCCCGGCCCTCGACACTTTCGGCCCAAATCCGCCCGTTCATCAGCGTCACCAGCCTCCGGGCCAGGGTCAGGCCCAGCCCGAGGCCGCCGAAGGCGCGGGTGGTCGAGCCGTCGGCCTGGGTGAAGTCCTGAAAGATGCGATGCAAATGATCGGGCGGAATACCGACCCCGGTGTCGCTCACGGAAAATCGCAGCAGAAGCGACGTTTCCTCACTCGGCTCCCGGGCGACCGCTATCCGTATTTCACCTTTTTTCGTAAATTTGACGGCATTGCCGGCGACCTTGAGCAGGACCTGGTTGAGGAGGGGGTAGTCGCCGGTGACAACGTCCGGAAGCCCGGGCTCGATATCCGGGATGAGGGAAAGACTTTTTTTCGCCGCTTCAGATGACAGTTGTTCGAACAGGAAGTTCAGGGACGACTTCAAGGACATGGGCCGTGGGTTCGGTTCAAGGCCGTCCGCCTCGATCCGGCTCAGTTCGATCAAGTCATCCACCAGGCTCAACAGTTGCCCCGCCGCATGGCGTACGTATCCGAGCATTTCAGTGGTTTCGGGGTCTTTGTCCATTTCCAGGACGATATCGGTCATGCCGATGATCGGGTTCAGCGGGGTCCTGAGTTCGTGGCTGACATTGGCCAAAAATTCGGTTTTGGCCCGGCTGGCCGCTTCGGCCAGGTCCCGGGCTTTCAGGATTTCAATCTGGGCCATTTTTTCAGTGGTCACGTTGCGAGTGAAACAGGCGACCTGGACGACGGAACCGGTATAATCGATGACGGGGAAAATACGGGTCTCCAGGTATATTCCCCCGAAATCCGTTTCAATTAGGACCGGTTTTCCGGTACGGAACACCTCCAATGCTCTGGCTGCCATCAGCTCGGCAACTTCCGGAGGGGACAAATCCTGCGCCTTGTAGCCTACCAGTTCGTTTATGGCCTTGCCCTGGAATCTGGCCCCCAATTCATTGATGTCCAGGATGATGCCGCGCCTGTCAATCAGCAGGGCTGCCTCGTCCGGGGCGTTCAACAGGACCCGGGCCTTCTCTTCGCTGTCCTTCAACGCCTCCTCGGAACGCTTTCTTGCCGTAATATCGTTCAAGATTCCGGTGAGGCCGATCACTTCCCCGTTTTCAATTATCTGTCGGGTTGAGGCGCTGGTCCATATCTCGGTCCCATCGCTTTTATGAGACCTGAACTCGATACGTTCCAGGTTGCTGACGGTGTGGGCGTTGAATGCCTCGGTCAACCCGGGCAGGTCGTCCGGATGAATAAATTCCGCGAACGGACGGCCGATAAATACGTCCGGCTTGAAACCGGTCTGCCGTTCAATACTGGGACTGATATAGGCAATCCGACCCCGTTCATCGAGGCGAAAGGCCACGTCGTGAATATTTTCTATTAATTCCCTGTATTTTGCCTCACTCTCCAGACGCGCCTTGTCGGCTCGCTGGCGTTCCAGGAAAAGATCGTTCAGGTCGGATTTGATCAGGGCAAAGGCGTCAAACACGGGAGCGAAAGGATGCTCCGGATCGATTTCCGGAATGGTCTTGTCCTGGAGTTTATCCCACTGGATGCCGCCCACGAATTCGATCAGTTCCTCGGCGTAATGGTGAAGCCGGGCCGTGGAATGAAGGGGGGCGGCCTCTTCGCCGCCGGGATCGAGCGGTGTGGATTCCGGATTCCTGGATTTTTCGTCGGCGATGACCTCCAGGGCTCGGTCCAGCCCGTCGACCACTCGAACCTTGAAAGGCACAAAGGGCCGGGCCATATTGATTCCGGCCCGCAGGACCCGGTCGGCTCCATACAGGATAAACATGCGGAAGGGAAATCTGCGATGCAGTTCCAAGATGGAGTTGATGTATTGTTTGCGGGCCTTCCGGCCCGTCCCGGACGAGTGATACAGATTGAGAATATAGAAATAGGATCCATGGCGGACCAGACGACCGGACCCGATGACCTTGGCCTGCATTTCGAGGCTGGGGGCAATGTGTTCTTCTTCGAGCGGCCCGGTGGTGATGGCGTGGAGGATGTCAGGGCCTAGTATTTCGAATCGCAGGGAGAAATCGCCGAGATGTAAAAACCAGTCCGGATCGGTCGTGGCCTTGCGGGAAGACATATTTTGGGCCAGGCCGTCCAGTTTCCGCAATTCGAGCGCCTTGAAGACCGCCCGGCTATAGCTTCGGACCTCGAAAACGGGCGTCAGGGGCCGCTTGACCATCCGTGCTATTTGAAAGGCCAGCCGGAACCGGAAAGGCGCGTTGAAAAACACGATCCCGGCGACCTGGGGACCATCGGCCGGCATTCCCAGCCCGAATTGATGGACGGACGTCAAGGCGTCGATGAACCGAGACTTTGAAAGATCGATCAGACCCACCACGCCGGACCCGTGTCCGGCCACGGATTCCGCTGCGTCCGCCAGGGCCGCAGAAAGGATATTCCAGTCTGATACCCTGAAATTCCCGCTCGGGATGGCCAGTATGGTCCCATCGCCGATCAGTTTGAAACTGACATGGTTCCCTCGGCCCAGATCGATGTCCGTCCATGCGGGCCGGACGGTGATGGGGAGGCCCGTAGCCTGGCAGGTTTCGGCTTCTTGAGATGCGGCCGATAAAGCGGGCCGGGCCGGGCGTTCGCCCGCATTCTGCGGCGCTCGGCCGGACAGCATATCCACGGCCGCCCTGACCGCTTCAGAGTAATCCTCGACGATTTCAACGTCATAATTGACCAGGTACAGCAGTTTAGCGACCTTGACGCTGAGTTTCATGGCGGTTGAGACACCGAAAAAAATCAAGCCCATCAACTGGGGCTTTGCCTTCATATACTCGATATACCAGCTCCGGGTCTCTATGGACGCGCCTCGGAGGCCTGAAAAGTCCTCTATCCAGACATACGGCCGGCCCTCGGGAACAAATTCCGCGATCAGCGCATCCGTGCAGGCCCGGGCGGCCTCAACACCCCGCCGGGTCCCATATCCGCGCGGCTGGCTCAAGAAAATGGAATCGCCAATGACACGGAGCGTGAGCGTATAATCTTCGTCCAGCCTGATATCCGTCCATTCCGGTCTGCGAATAACATCCATTCCCGTGACCGGGCATTGTTCAGATACGGTTGTGTTCACCATTTTTTGATCCTGGTGTTGATTTTTCAACGGTAATGCCAGCGGTCCCAGCCGCCTTGTCATATTATCTATGCTTGAGTTGCCCGGGTAGCGTGTATGGGGAATCGTGCTAGGCGCGCCGTACATTCCCCTGTTTTCAACCCGTTCGTTTTCACGCGTTGCCGGTAAGGCGATATCCAACGAGTCCTCGGTGAAAGGCCCGGGCGGATCGCCTCAACGCTTGATCAAGCCCCTTCAGACCTTCCGCGTCGCCCGGTATGTCATTCTCCAGATGGCACGGAACGGATGGGCTGCTCCCGGAAAAACGGGCTTGGACAAAAAAAGACAAACGCCGGACCGTTTTGATAAATTCAGTGCCCCAATGAATTCAATAATATGATCTCGAACAATTGTATTCGGACCCGGCGTTGTCAGGCCGGTCCGACCGACAGATCAAATATAGCCAGATATATCTTAAAATGCAATCCCGGCGCCCGGGCGGAAGCGGGGATTGCCCGGCAGGCCTGTGTGGACCCGGATATGGCCGTTGGCTATTGACTCGAATTTTGCAGTTGGGTTCGCGGCGAGTCGTCGAACTGGAATGCAAAGATTGAATGGAAATCCGTTTGGATAGGCACACTCGTCGACCATGGCTCTCAAAGAAGGCCTTTTCGACGTGGCAGGTACGATCGAGGGGCCGCTAAGACGTCACGCCGCCGAAGGTTTCCATGACCAGGTAGGCGGTATAGCCGATGTAAGCGGCCAGCAAGGAGGCCCCCTCAAGCCGGTTGATTCGCCCCGGACCGCGAAATCCGTAACCGATGACGAACAGGGAAACGGTCAGAACGATCATGAAAAAAAGGTCCCGGGAAACCACTTCCGGTCCGATTTTCAACGGATGAATCAGGCCCGCGATTCCAACAACCGCCAGCGTATTGAACAAATTTGACCCCAGGACATTGCCCAGGGCGATATCGTGCTCACCCTTCCGGGTGGCCACGACGGACGAGGCCAGTTCGGGCAACGATGTACCCAGGGCGATGATCGTCAGTCCGATTATCAGGTCGCTGATCCCCAGGCCCTGAGCGATTTTTACCGCGCCCCAGACAAGAATCCGGGAACTGGCGACCAGCAGGACCAGTCCAAGCCCCATCCAGGCAATAGCCGATCCAAGGGGCTTGGTCCGGGTTTCAAGGGCAGCCTCCATTTCTTGGCCCAGGGTGTCGGTTCTTTGCCGGAGTCCCTGGCGAATGGTCCAGGCCATCAGGCCGCCGAACACGACCAGCAGGATCAAGGCATCCTGGCGAGTGAGAGCCCCGTCCCAGAGCTGAAACAAAGCCAGACCCGAGACCGCGGTCAGAATCGGAAGCTCTTTCCGCAACACCTGCGAGTGCACGGTAATGGGGTTGATCAGGGCCGTCAGTCCCAGGATCAAAGCGATATTGGCAATGTTCGATCCATAGGCGTTGCCCAGAGCAATCCCCGGATTGCCCTGTCCCGCGGCCAAGGCCGAAACCACCATTTCCGGGGCCGAAGTCCCGAAACCGACAATCACCATTCCGATAAGCAGAGGGGACATTCCGAAGTGCCTGGCCATGGACGCGGAACCTTCCACGAAGCGGTCCGCGCTCCACACCAAAAGAGCCAATCCGGACAGGACGGCAAGAATCGCCAGGGTCATGAATTGATTGTTCCTTGCGGGGCGAAGCGGGGAGACAACAAGACGCTCCTTTTGATAAAATCGTAGAAAATCGTGCCGATTTATATAGCCGCGGTCCGAAAATGTCAAGGCCAATTCCGTCGATGCGCCGGTGGCGGGTACGGGAGTCCGGGCCCGGGCCGGTGGGGTTATGGATGAAGAGAAACCGACGTTAAAAGGTGGGCCGCCAGTTCATCAGGGACCGAAAAAAATGGCGAGTGGCTGCTGTTGAGCGAAAGCACTTTTTGGCAAGACGTGGATCGATACATTTTTCTTTGTAAATATGGCGTGATGGCCCTGTCTTCGAGGCATTCGATGTAGGTCTTGGGAATTCGGGAGAACCGTTCTTCGCTGACTGCCATTGGCGTGAGCGCAGGTTTCAGGGGTTCGGGCGCCAGTCTGGTTCTGGCAAACTCGATGTCTTCAGCCGAGCAGTCAGCCATGAGCACGTCGCGCAGGGTTTCTTCCTTCAGGGTCAGGCAGGTCTTGTCATCAGACAAGACCACGCTTTGGCCCAGCATGGATTCCCTGTCTTCGGAACTGATCTGCAAATCGACCTGACCATTCCTGAGCAGCAGACCTGAAACGTAAACCAGGCGTTCAACCCGATCGGATCGACGGTCGGCTGCCTGAGACACGGCCACGCCGCTTCCACTATGGGCGACGAGGATGAGCGGGCCTTCAATATCGTCAATGATTCCGGTAAGTCTGTCCGTATAGGCGTCAAGCGTGATGTCCCCGGGGGGAGTCCGGTCTTGACCATGTCCCGGCAGGTCCGGTGTGAGGACGACGTGCCCCCGGGCCTCGATCAGCGGCGTTACCTTGCGCCAACACCAAGCGCCGATAAATCCTCCATGGACCAGGATAAAACGGGCTTTTTCCATGCGATCCTCCGTATGGTACTGTTGAAGGCTGCTATTACCGGGCCGGTGGGGTTTAGGTCAATGCCACCCTTCCGGCGCCTCCGGCGCCCAGGCCATGCCCAGAAGGGAATCCCCCCGGTCCCGGTCCACGGCTTCAAACAATCGCCACTCTTCCGGGGTGACGTCGATTTCGAGCCTCGGATAACCGATGGGGGTACCGCTTCCAATGACGACGAATGTTTCGGGGTCGATCTTGACATGGTACAGTTCGGCCACGCACAATCCGACTTCCCGCTGCCATTCGGACAGGGCGACCCCATACCGGGGGATAAACGTCGGGAACTGTTTCATGGTCCGAAAGCTGGCCGGATGGGCGGTCCGGCCGCAGACCAGGGCGCGCGCCCCCAAGTTCCATAACCCGTTTTGGGTCATGGCCAGTCCCGCCAGGCGGGAAAACAGGCCCTGGCGGCGATAATCGCCGTTGATACAACTCAGGCCGGCCAGAACCACGACCTGTGGCTCGGGCATCCGGGGGACGGCGGTTCGGACGGCATCCCCCAGGGCGAACCCCACCGGCGTTCCGTCCCGGGTGGCCAGGGCCAGAAAGCTCAGGGAGGCCAACGCCTTATCCAGGTAGGGATGGTTGGCCTTTCTATAGGAGGTTTCGAAGAGTTCATGGACGAGGGCGCGTTCATCGTCCCGGATGTTTTCCGTCCGGATTATCCGAATATCGATATCGGTGAATTTCGGGCTGCCTGGGGCTGGGGCCATGAACGGGCTCGACCTGAATCATACTGAGTTAAGCGGTTGATCATGCCTGGCGATAATCACCGGCCGCTCGAATTCATGAGCAGCCTTGAGCCGGGAATATCCCGGAATTTGCAGTTGCCCCCCACTGCGGCGCCGAACATGCGGGGCGGATTCCTCGCGGCCTGCCGCGAGGTGGGCCCGCCAACCAAACAATGGTCTTTCCCTTGCATGTCGGCTCGCCACGAACCCAACCGCAAAATCCGGAATTAACCCAACTTGAGCGGAATGGCCGCGATTTCCGCATTTGAAACTCCACGGTTTCGCCTGTCGAACAGGTGTTAGAGCGGGCCGCGGGGCCGGTGGCTGCCCGCCCCAAAGCGATTTCTCGTCAAACCCTTTGAAAATCAGACGGTACCCGGATTGAGGGTATACTAATTCAACAAACGCCTCCCAGTCAACCCGATTCGGTTGGATATGGCGGCACCCCATTCAGAAGGATTACAGGGGGCATTTGGCAAATGCAGGCGCGTTTAATATTCGTATGTCTAGTGTTGGGACATTCATTAAGCTCAAATTTTGCGGTTGAAGTATGAGACGCGGCGTCGTTTTGCCCTGACTCCCTGAAAGAATTATACTCTGATGATACAGGCCATGTGCTTCGATGATCGGGTGATTGGATAACGCCGGGTGATAAGAGAAAAGGACCTGCCGGAGTCGGGGAGGACCGGGACGAACAAGTGATGGCCCGGACCAGGGGCCAGCTTTACGTTCACCGCCCGCCCTTGTACACGCCGGAGCCCATCATGGCGGCGAGCCTGTCCATCCGGAGGGACATGGTCCGCCTGTTACGGGACCACGAACCCGAACGGGTAAAAGAGCGCATCTTGGACCTGCGCTCCTATTTCACCGGGCTGGTTGAATTATATAACCACCGGCCTTGCCGGTGAGAATTGATAAAGCACTGCTGTTTCCGGGGTAGCAATGACGGAAGTTTGCTGGCGCACCTCAGTTGGGCACGCCGGCTGCCGGGTGGAAGAAAGCTCTGGACTTTGTGGCTCCTATCCCCCTCACCCTAGCCCTCTCCCTTTGGGAGAGGGCTAGGGTGAGGGGCTTCAGTTATCCATGCGAATCTGTTTTTACCACTCGTTACGCTTCGTTTGGCGCGGGGTGACACGCATGGAGTCCTTTGGCCCCTTGGGCCTTCATCATACTGCCGGCTCTGCCGGTGGGCATTGATAAAACGGTAATTTCACCGGCACAAGCAGTTTCTGGACCGGACTCTCCGTACTCAGACTGAGCTGGACCCGCTATATATCGCCCTGCGCGGCCCGGGTGACCCGGACTTCCGTTCGGACGGGCCGCTGAAGGCGCGGGCCGGCGCAATGGTGGATAAAGTATGGTGGATAAAGTATTGAAAAGCCGCCATTTAGCTTGTATAGTGACATGAAAAATTATCAGGGGGCGCCTTGGCCGCCGCCAGGGGTCGCGGCCGTTCGAAACCGAATTTCCGGTCCTGGAGATCAGAGTCGACCGCCCGGTTAAACCCGGATTTTTCAGTCGTTATACGAGTTGATCTCAGGAAAAGACTCCTGTTAGGAAAAGGCTCCTGACCGAATGCTGTCCGGACCGGTTTTTGCCGCGTGACGTGGTCGCTTGCCGGCTATGTCTGTACGGCAGGTTGTCGGGCTCCAGCTTCATTCTTTTTCTTTCACGGCGTTTCTTTTGTCCATGGCCGCCCTTTCTGGAATAAGGTGTTGAAGCAGAGCTTCAAGGCGAAATTGCGTTCCCAAGCAGGAGCTTGGGAACGAGAGGAAAAGTTTTCACATACTCGTTTGGGGGCAACATCCCTGTTCCGGGCCAAAGTGCCCAACAAAAAAGCAAGAATCGTTCCGGACACTATTGCTCCTGACCCCTTTGCCCGTCGTTAAGTGACCTGTATTGGGTTTAAAGGGTCGAAAAATCGGATGGCAGGCATGAAATCGACAGATAATTTGTCCATGGAAGACTTGAACCGCCATTTGGTGGAAATATGGCTCAAGGCCTTCGCCTTTGCCGCTCCCCTGGCCCTGGCCGCATCCGTCTACCGGACCGTGGACCTCGGCTGGCGGCCGGTCATGCTGTTGCAGACCGCCTTGTACCTGGTCCTTCTGGTCACGTTTCTTCGGCGAGAACGACTCGGGGACGCCTTCAAGGCCCTGGTCCTGGTGGGCGCGGTCATCCTGATCGGGCTGGGCGATCTGGTCTCCTTCGGCCTCATCGGTCTGGGCAACCTGATTCTTCTGGTGGCCGTGATCATGACCACGGTCATCTACGGATCGAAAAAAGGCGTCCTGATCGCGCTGCTCACCCTGGGCTTCATCGCCCTGACCGGCTGGGCTGTACACGCCGGCTGGATAGCATGCGGCCTGGATTTCAATGCGTACGCCGGCGCCGCCTCCTCGTGGCTTGTCGCCGTGTTCGCCTTCGCCTTTTTCGGCGGGGTCACGACCCTGACCACCGGCCGGCTGCTGGCTTCGCTCAAGACGACCATCAAGACCCTGAACGAACGAACCCGGGCCCTCGAGCAGAGCAACAAAGACCTGAAAAGGGAGGTCGACTCGAAACGGCTGGCCCGGGAGGAACTCCTGAAAAGCCAGGAGTTCAGCCGGAGCATTATCGACGGGATCAAGGACGGCATCCTGATCCTGGACCCGGAGGGGCTCATCCGGTTTATCGGCCCCGGGGGACTCGATATGCTCGAGATGGACGACGAAGGACCTTACCTGGGTGAACCGTTCGAAACGCTCTGGCCGGGCGATTACCAGGTCCAGGCCCGGGGGGCCGTGGACCTGGCCTTGAATGGCGGCCGGGGGGCCTTTGTCGGACGACGGACCACGGCCGGGGGAGCCGGGAAATGGTGGGACATGTCCATCGCGCCCATCAATGACGCCTTCGGCCGGCCGGAGCGGCTGCTGGCCCTGGCCCGGGACATCACCGACCGCGTGGCCGCGGAGTGGTTTCTGAAGGACAGCGAGGAGAAATACCGGGAGCTTTTCGAAACCATGGCCCAGGGCGTCATCTACCAGGGCGCCGATGGGCGGATCACTTCGGCAAACCCCTCGGCTATGCGCATCCTGGGCCTGGCGCCCGAACGGCTGATCGGCGGCATGTCCGGGAGCCTGGGAGTGAAAATACTCCGCGAAGACGGGTCGGAAATGCCCGTCGAGGAATATCCGCGCCACCGGGCCATGACCACGGGCCGGGAGGTCCGGGACCTGATCATCGGTTTCGTCCCCCCGGACGATTCGGGGATTCGCTGGCTCAAGGTCAACGCCGTGCCCCGCTTCCGGCCGGGCGAAACGACCCCGTACCAGGTCCACTCCACGTTTGAAGACATTACGGATATGCAGCATTCCCGGGAAGAACTCGCCAAGGCCAAGGAACAGATCGAACTGTTCGCCGAGGACTTGCGGCAGACCCTGAACCTGTCGGAATCCCAGCGCTACGAACTCGAGGAGGCCAAGGAAAAGGCCGAGGAGCTGGCCGTGCGGGCCGAGGCGGCCAGCCGGGCCAAGAGCGAGTTTCTGACCAACGTGACCCACGAACTCCGAACACCGCTCAATCCCATCATCGGTATGAGCCAACTGCTGCTGGAAACCGATCCCGGGCCGGAACAGCGATCGTTTATCGAGGACATCCTCACCGCGGCGTTCCGGCTGCTGAGCATGATCGACGACCTGATCCTGCTCAGCCGGCTGGACGCGGGGGAGGCCTCCTGCCATATTCAGCCCTTCAACCTGGAAAACGTGGTCCAGAACGCGGTCCGGGAACAGGAGCCCTCGGCCGAGGTCAAGGGGCTGGCCCTGCACGGCCGGATCGCGCCCGATGTTCCCCTGCTGGTCGAGGGGGAAGCCTACTTTTTGAAGATCATACTCCGCAAGCTTCTGGAAAACGCCGTCAAGTTTACGGGAGCCGGCGAGGTGGCCCTGGATGTCTCCTGTTCGACCGAGGCGGCCGGTCCCCGGGAGCTGATCTTCTGTATCCGTGATACCGGGGCCGGCATACCGGCCCAAGGGCTCGAACTGCTTTTTCAGGACCTGACCCAGGTGGATGGTTCAACCACGAGGCAGTTCGGCGGTCTGGGTCTCGGGCTGACCCTGACCCGCCGGCTGCTGAGTCTGATGGACGGCCGGATTGAAGCGGAGAGCGTGGTGGGGCAGGGCAGTACGATCTGTTTTCGCCTGCCCTGCCAGGGTCCCGTATTTGGTTAGTCGACGCCCAACCCCATGGCCCGTTCCAGGCTGGCCCAGGCCAGGTTGTATTGGTAGAGGGCGCCGTAGTAGTTGTTGCGGGCCGAGGTGAGCAGGGTTTCGGCGTCCATGACCTCGGTCGAGGTGGCCACCTGCTCGCGGTAGCGCTCTTCGCTCATGCGATAGTTTTCCACGGCCTGCTCCTGGGCCTTTTCCGCGACCGAGATGTTCTGTTCGGCGGCCCTGAGCTGCAGGAAGTTCTGTTTGACCTCGAGGCGGACGGCATCCTGGACCTGGGTCAGGGCCAGGCGGGCCTTGGACAGATCGGCCCGGCTGGACTGGACCTCGTCCCGGGTGGCCCCCCATTCGAATATGTTCCACTGGGCGGCCACGGTCACATCCCAGGAATTGGGCTCATGTCCCAGGCCTCCAGCCACATCCCAATCGTCACCTTCCTGTTTGTAGTTGTAGGTCAGGGCCACGGTCGGATAGTAGCCGGACTTGGCTATGCGGACGTTCTGGTGGCCCATTTCGATCCTCCGGCCGGCGGCCAGGACTTCGGGCCTGGTTTTCAGGGATTGTTCAATGCAGGCATCGAGGGTCATGCCGAAGGGCTTGAGCTTGAGGATGTCCTCGACCCGGACCGTCGCCTCCAGGTCCCGTCGCAGGAGCGTGTTCAGCGCGGCCTGGGAATAGCGAAGCTGATGCTGGGCGATAATCAGTCGCTGGACGGCCTGGGCCAGTTGGACCTCGGCCTGAAGCACGTGGTTTTTCGGGACCATGCCCACGTCGAAAAAGTTCCTGGCCACGTCCAGATGGGCTTCAAGCTGCTTTTGGGACTGCGTGGCGATCTCGACGCCTTTTTCCGCCTGCAAAATGCCGAAATAGGATGACTTGACCTGGAGGATCAGGTCCATATTGGCCTGTTCGAGGCCGATTTTGGCCGCGTCCAGCCCCAGTTCGGCCAGCTTGTTCTGGGACAGCAGGGCAAAGCCGGTAAACAAGGGCTGGGTCAGTGTGGTTTTCAATCCCCAGTTGTCCCGCGTGCCCACGTCGTAAGTGTATCTGGAGCCCGGTATGGTCACCGGGCCGATGGGCGCGGGCATTCTGATCGTGGTCGAAGGGATGGCCAGGGTCGCCGACGGGGTTTCATCCAACTGGGTATAGGAATACTGGAGGCTGAGCCGGGGCAGGTACCCGG
>JAHJTB010000386.1 GCA_018830135.1 Pseudomonadota bacterium
CCGATCTCTTATTCACAAACTCGTCCACATTATATGAAAATCAAAAATCCAGGCTCAAATAATCAGAAAATTCCTGCCCATTTAATTCGATAGCCTACACCTCCTCAATATATCAATTATATCACGACTGCCCCAAATACATTAAAATCGAGTATTCACCTCTTGATATCATTAGATTTTTCGCTGATGTTCAGCGGTTCTGAAAACCAGGTCTCCAATTTTGATTTTGCCTGTCCAAGATAGACACTATTAACGCTACAGGGCTATTTCTCCCCTTAAAGCCATAAAGCCTGAAAAGGGGTCGGGTCTCCGTTTGACCTTTGAGGCGTGGGCTCCAGCCCGGATATCTCACCGGCTTTCTGCTGCGTCCGTGACATGTAAGGAGTTACCCATTGTCAGGTTGGCTGGCATACCACTCGCGGCAAGCCGCGAGACGTATGCCAGCCCTGTATGTTCGGCGCCGCAGTAGAAGGCAACTGCAAGATTCGGGTTAAAGGGTTACCTGGTCGAACGACACGAATTTTTCGGTCCCGGATGGGAAAAAACGCCCGGATCGCCCACTTGGGCGATTCAGCTCCGGGGCGGGGCTGATTTAGTTATTGACCAGGCAGCAGTGGAACCGGACCCGGTTCCGAACGGCCCCGGATCCCATGGCCCCACAGGAGGAGCGATATGGTTCACATTGGCCTTCGGGAAGCGGACCGCGTCGAAATAACGGTCCTGATGGATCATTACACCGGCCTGTTTCTGCTCAAGGACCAGGGCCCCATGCGGCGAAACCGGATGGTGGCCGCCAGGGCCCCCCTTGCCGAACACGGCCTGGCTGTGCTGGCCCGGGTGAGTTCCGGTGCGGAGAAACACACGATCATGCTGGACCCGGGACCCCTTCAATGATTGGCCTTTTGGGTAAAGGGCCGGGGTCTGGTGGTCCTGGGGGGATGCTCCCATGCCGGGATCGTCAACACGGTCCTTCACGCCCGAAAGATTTCGGGAACGGATCAGGTCTGCGCCGTGCTGGGCGGATTTCATCTGACCGGCCCGATCTTCGAGCCGATTATCGACCCGGTGGTGGAGGAGATGAAAAAGATCGACCCGGAATATATCGTGCCGATGCACTGCACCGGCTGGGAGGCCATCAACCGGTTCGAACAGGCCATGCCGGACCGGTTTTTTCTCAACAGCGTGGGCACGCGCTATGTCTTTGGCAAGGAGGAATGAAATGGTATGCGACCGTTGCCGCGTTGAAATCGACGCGGGTGAGGAAAGGGAAATACACGGACGTTTGGTCTGCGAAGACTGTTACATGGACCTGTTGTCCCCGACCCGGAACTGCGATCCCTAGGCCGTCCACTCGGCGAGAAACATCCCGGAGACCGCGGCGGGCGGTTCCGGTTTGACCGAAGTGCAGACCCGCCTGCTCCAGGTCCTCGAAGAGACCGGCGGGGTGACGGGGCCGGTCCTGGCCGGGCGCCTGAACCTAACCATCCGGGAGCTGGAGCGGGAGATCGCCGCCTTGCGGCACATGGAAAAGGTCCGGGGCGAACGCCGCGGGAGCCAGGTTGTCGTCTGTCTCTGGTAGGCGGGATTCGATCGGGTCGAACATGCCGGATAAATCGGGATTTTTTGAAAAAATTTTAAACCTACAGCGCCGAGGAGGAAAAAATGGGAGAAAACGCCTATATCAAGCTTCGCGAGCAACTGGATCAATATAGCAACGGGTTTCCGGAGACCGCTTCAGGGGTGGAACTGCGGATGCTTAAAAAGCTTTTTACCGAAGATGAAGCGGAAATGTACCTGATCATGACCATGATGCCGGAAACGGCCGAGCAGGCGGCGCAACGGACCGGCCGCGACCTCGAAGAAACCCGGGCCCTGCTGGACCGGATGGGGGAAAAAGGCCTGCTGTTCCGGGCGACCATGAAAGGCGAAACCATGTACATGGTTTTCGGCTTCACCACGGGCATTTATGAATTTCAATTAAAGACTTTTGACGAGGAATTCGCCAAACTGTACGAGGAGTTTTACACGGAAGCGTATTTTCAAAACATGCGACTGACGCCGACGCAGCATGTCCCGATCCCCGTCCACCGGGTGGTTGAAACGCCTCATCCCCGGCCGTCGTACGAGGATTCCCGGGAGATCGTCAAGGCCCAGAAGCTGATCGCCGCAGTAGACTGCGTCTGCCGGGTGCAACGGGGCCTGGCCGGTGGCGACTGCGACAAGCCGGTCGAAGTCTGCCTGATGTTCGGGGCGCACGCGAAATACTACATCGAACGGGGCATCGGCCGGGAAGTGTCGGCCGAAGAAGCGTTGGATATCCTGGATCAATGCGAAAAAGCGGGCCTGGTCACTCAGCCCCACAACAGCCAGACGCCGGGCAACATCTGCAACTGCTGTTCGGACTGCTGCATGTACCTGCGGTCATTGAAACAGCACCCCAAGCCGGCTGAAGTGATCCAGGCCAACTACGAGGCCCGGGTCGATCCGGATGCCTGCCAGGCCTGCGAAACGTGTCTGGACCGCTGCCAGATGGAGGCTATCGCCATGAACGAGGCGGGGTTGGCTGAAGTCAATCCCGACCGGTGCATCGGCTGCGGATTGTGCACCACCACCTGCCCGACCGAAGCCATTACATTGGAAGCCAAGCCAGAAGCCGCACGCCGCACGCCGCCCAAGACGGCCCAAGACCTGTACATGCAGCTTTCCCAAAACCGGGGAACATCGCTGATGCCGCTGGCGATGATGAAGTAAGATGTCGGATTACGCTTCGCTAATCCGACTGCCGACTGCAGGTATGGCAGTCACAACAACTCTATGAAAAATCCGCAGGGTTTTTCATAGAGACCTACGGGAATTTTTAATATGTTGATGTTAGGCCCTTTTTGCCAGGAAGACACCTATAGACATCCATTTTGGGGGATTTGAAAAGATCCGAAAAATGGGTGTCCAGACTTATCGTCCGCCCGCGCCTTGTACGACGCCGGTTCAAAGAGGCATTGCAAAAAGGACACAAAGACCTGTATCAAGAAGTTCCCGGCGAGGTCTGGACCAATGACTGGGTCGCCAATTGCCTTCCCCGGGCCGGCGGCGAGCAGGGTGTGATCAACTATCTCGC
>JAHJTB010000387.1 GCA_018830135.1 Pseudomonadota bacterium
CGGAGTGGCAGCCGATTTACAAGGAGATCGATGGGAAGCGGGAAAAGACGGACCGGGAATTCGCCGAGGTCTGCTTCGTGCCCAAGGAAATCGCCCACAGCAAGAATGCCCCGGTCCATCGTTATCTGGCCACGCGGGAAGTGGTTCGTCAGCTGATCCTGCCGGGGCTCGAAGACTCGGACTGCCTGCCGTTTCCGTCCCTGAGCATGGCCGAGACGAAATACAAGGTCCATGGGATCGTGACCGACATGGACTGGGAAGGCTCCAGGCTGGTCAATTGGCTGTACGCGCGTTGCGGCAAGAGCGAAGAGGCGCATGCGGTGATGAAAGAGAATCTGGCCGGCGGCAGGCTGCCTTCGGGTGATTTCGGTGAGAACGCGGCCTGGTGGTGGATCATGATTCTGGCCTTCAACCTGAACTCGATCATGAAACGTCAGGTGTTAGGCCAGGGCTGGGCGCCGCGTCGGATGAAGGCGATCCGTTTTCACGTGATCCGGTTGGCCGGCCGTGTCATCAAACGCTCCCGTCAATTATTCGTTCGGCTGGCTCAGGATCATCCTTCGACGGGGCTCCTCATGGAGGCGCGATATAAAATTGCACGCCTGTCCCCCGTGCCATCCGGTTAACCCGGTTGGCGCGGCACCCATAGACCGGGCTGGTTGAGCCGGCCGAGGGGGACCTGCGCCCGAAAACGGACCCGGAGCGCTCACAAGGGCACAAAATACGGTCGGTCCGAAGTCGCCGGCGTTAATCAAGCCTGAAAACCGGGGTACAGCCGGGGTAGGAACACACGCCTGACTTCAGGTGGTGAATTCTGGTTTGCGCCCATGGCTTGCCAAAGGGAACGGGAGACCGTATGGTAAAAAAAGCGAGCGGTACAAAGGCGGGGTGTAGCAGGCCGCCCGGTCCCTTGATCCTGGCCGGGGGGCGAGGCCGTTCCGCATTGGGGCGCCCAGGGGAGGCATCATGAAGGACATATCCGAACTGATCGGTTGCCGGTATCCCGTCATCCAGGGGGCCATGGGCATCATTTCGAATCCGGAGATGGTGGCCGCGGTGTCCGAGGCCGGCGGTTATGGGCTTCTGGCCACCGGGTTCATCCAGGATTTGGAAGTTCTCAAGCAGGGCATCGAACGGGTCCGGGCACTGACGGACCAGCCCTTCGGCCTTAACATACCGGCCTGGACGCCGCTGTCCCTGGGCATCGCCGGAATGGCCGCCGACATGGGGCTGCCGGCCGTGACCACGTCGGCCGGCCCACCCGAGGCCATCTGCGCCTTTCTCAAGGACAAGGGAGTCAAGGTGCTTGGCGTGGTGGCCAGCGTGGCCAACGCCTTGAAGGCCGAGGCGGCCGGGGTGGACGCGGTTATCGCCGAAGGTACGGAATCCGGCGGCCTGCAGGGCCCCAACGGCGTTTCGACCCTGGTCCTGGTTCCGGCCGTGGTGGACGCGGTGCGCGTGCCCGTGGTGGCGGCCGGCGGGATCGCCGACTCGAGGGGCTATCGGGCAGCCTTGGCCCTGGGGGCCATGGGCGTACAGGTGGGAACCCGGTTCATGGCCTCGACGGAGTGCGTCGCCCATGCCCGGACCAAGGAGGCCATCGTCCGGGCCGCCGAAAACCAGACCTTGCTCATTCCCATGGGCCGCGGGCTGGCCCGGGTCATCCGCACTCCATTCGTGGACCAACGGATCGAAAGCGGGGAGGGGGTCTCCATGGAAGAGTTGCGGGCCAGGCAGGCCCGCGTCTACTGCGAGGGCGACCTCGAAGCCGGTCCCGTGGGCGCCGGCCAGGTGGCCGGACTGATTCGGGAAGTCCGGTCCGTCCGGGATATCGTCGAGGACATGGTCCGCTGAACGGCTTCCGGTTTCGTGAGACCGGCTCCGGGACCCTGGAAAGACCGAAAGGGAGTCAATCCGTCATGTCAGCTCTTTCCTGCGGGCTGTACTTCGGCGCCGCCATGGGGGCCATGTTCGGTGGAGCTCTGGGCGCCGTCTGGGACGCCTGGTTCGCCGGGGCGCTGTTGGGAGTGATCGTCGGACCGCTGGTCATCTGGGTTATGAGCCGGGCCAGGGGCGGCGCCCCGTACGATTATACCGACACAGGTCCCTATGATTACGGTGACTTCGACGGGGACGGATACTGATCCGGATTCGGCCGGGTGAGAGCGGAGCGTGGAACTCAAGGGGCAGATCGAACGAATCACCTACTTCAGCGAGGAGTCCGGATACACCGTGGCCCGGGTCAAGGTGGCCGGGCGGCCGGACCTGGTCACGGTCGTGGGCAGCCTCTTGTCGCCCGCTCCCGGTGAAGTGCTGGAAATGAGGGGTGAATGGTCCCGCCACCCCCAGTACGGCGACCAGTTCAAAGTGGCGGAATGCCGGTCCGTCGTGCCGGCTACGGTCCAGGGGATCAGAAAGTACCTGGGCTCGGGACTGATCAAGGGCATCGGCCCGGTTATGGCCGATCGGATCGTCAAGCGGTTCGGCGCGGAGACCCTGGAGATCATCGAGGACCAGTCCGAACGCCTGCTCGAGGTCGAAGGGCTGGGCGGCAAGCGCCTGGAAATGATACGCCGGGCCTGGGCCGACCAGAAGGAGATTCGCCAGGTCATGATCTTCCTTCAGGACCACGGCGTCAGCTCCGGATTCGCAACCAAGATATTCAAGGCCTATGGCGCCGGGGCCATCGATCTGGTTCAGGAAAACCCCTTCCGTCTGGCCCGGGACATATACGGCATCGGTTTCGTTACCGCGGACCGCATCGCCATGGCCCTGGGATTTGAAAAAGATTCGACCCTGAGGGCCGAGGCCGGCCTGCTGCACGTGCTCCACGAGCGGGCCGACGAGGGCCACATCTATTTTCCTCGCGAATCGCTGCTCGATGCCGCCGCAAAGATGCTGGAGGTGGACCGCGACATCCTGGTCAAGGCCCTGGCCTCGACCGAGGCCGACGAGGCGGTCGTGGTCGAGAATCTCGATCGCCCGGATGACCAGGCCGTATACCTGCCCGGCTTTCACCGGTCGGAAACCGGCGTGGCCGCCCGGATCAAGACCCTGCTTCGGGCCTCCCGATCCACGCGACCCATCGATGCGGAACGGGCCGTGGGCTGGGTCCAGGAACGGCTGGCCATCCGGTTGGCGGCCCGGCAGGTTGAAGCGGTCAAACGGGCCGTGACGGACAAGGTCCTGGTCATAACCGGTGGTCCGGGCACCGGCAAGACCACCATCATCCGGGCCGTGCTGGCCATCTTTACCCGGCTGCCGGCCGCCGTTCTGCTGGCCGCGCCCACGGGCCGGGCGGCCAAACGCATGAGTGAAGCCACCGGCCGCGAGGCCCGGACCATCCACCGCCTCCTCGAGTTCAACCCGCGGGAAGGCGGATTCAAGAAGAACGAATCCCAGCCCCTGGACTGCGACCTGCTGGTCGTCGACGAAGCCTCGATGATCGATACCGTCCTGATGCATCATCTGCTCAAGGCCGTGCCGACCGGCGCGACCCTGATCCTGGTCGGGGACGTGGACCAGCTTCCCTCCGTCGGTCCGGGCAACGTGCTCAGGGACGTGATCGATTCCAAGGCCGCGCCCGTGGTCCGGCTGACCGACATCTTCCGACAGGCCAGGGAGAGTTCGATCATCGTCAACGCCCACCGGATCAACCAGGGCCTCATGCCCCTGCCCCGGCCGGCCGAGGACAAACTCGAGGACTTCTACTTCATCGACCAGCCCGATCCCGAGGCCGCGCTTGAAACCATCGTCGAACTGGTCTCCCGACGCATCCCCAACCGCTTCGGGTACGATCCACTCGACGATGTCCAGGTGTTGACGCCCATGCACCGGGGTCTGGTCGGCGCGGTCAATCTGAACACCGAACTGCAAAGGGCCCTCAACCCCGGGACGGCGGGCGTGGTCCGGGCCGGGCAGCGGCTGGGGCCGGGTGACAAGGTCATGCAGATTCGGAACAACTACGACAAGGAGGTCTTCAACGGCGATCTGGGCCGCATCCGGGATATGGACCCGGAAAATCAGGAATTGACGGTCGTGATCGACGGCCGCCCCGTCCGCTACGACTTCGGCGAACTCGACGAACTGCTTCTGGCCTACGCCGTCTCGGTCCACAAGTCCCAAGGTTCCGAATACCCGGTCGTGGTCATGCCCCTCATGACCCAGCACTACATGCTGCTCCAGCGCAACCTCCTCTACACCGGCGTCACGCGGGGGCGGGAACTGGTGGTCCTGGTCGGCAGCCGCAAGGCTCTGGCCACGGCCGTGCGCAACGACACGCCCCATCATCGGTTCACCCGGCTGGCCGAACGAATGCGAAGCTTCGGATAAAACCTTTCCGTCAGGCCGGCGGGTTGGGAATGGTCAGCGGTCCCATGGGCAGGAGGGCCAGGGGCAGGGGTGAACTTCCGCGGCCACGCTGAAGGTCGTCCAGAGCCTGTTCGATCGAGGCGACCGGCTCGACCCGGGCCGCCCGGGCCTGGTCTTCGGTCAAGGAGGAAAAAAGAAGGATGCGGGCCTTGGCCAGGACCTGAAGGATGACCTGGACCTCCCACTGATCGTACCAGGTTCGGGTATTTTCCAGGATTTCCTGGAGCAGCCGAGCAGAGGAAACGGGTTTGCGCAGGATGGCCTCGAACTCGCTGCCGTTCGGCAGCCCGCCCGAACACTCGCTGACCGCAATGATGGCCCCGCCGGGCTCGACGATCCGGGCCGCGGCCGAAATTCCCTTGGCCGTCTGATAGAAGTTCTGGTCCAGGGGATAGCCGCTGTTGGTGGTCACCACCACGGGAAAGAGCCGCTCGGCCCGGACCGTGGCCTCGGCTTCGGCCCGCCGGCAGCCCTGGCGATGGGCCTCGACGTGGTCGCCGACGAAGACGTCCGTGATTTCCTTGTCCAGGTTCAGGGTCACGTTGACGATGAAATCAGGCGGGCAGAGCCCGACCATTTCCCGGGACAGGGCCGCCAGGGGATTGTCGTCCAGACGGCCCCAGTCGGTCAGGGGGTGGGCGATCAGTTCGGAGCGGTGGAAGTGGTAGATGGTTTCCAGGCCGGCGACGCCCGGCACGATAGCCTTGGCCCCTCCTGAAAAACCGGCGAAGAAATGCGGTTCGATGAAGCCGGTCGCGACCCGGACCCGAGCCTCGACGTAGAGCCGGTTGAGCCAGCAAGTACCTCCGCAACGACTTTGGCCCACCCGGACCAGCCCGTCCCGGTCCCGGCAGTCGTGACTGACGACCCGGAAACGGTTCATGACCTCCCGGCCAAGCATTCGCTCGATTTCCGCCTCGGTCGAGGCCCGATGGGTTCCCGTGCCCACCAGGACCGTGACCTGATCGTCCCCGACGCCCAGGGCCTCGACGATCCAGGGCACCAGCAGCCAATCCGGCACCGGCCGGGTGTGGTCGGCGGTGACGATGACCACATCGGTCCGCCCGGAATGGTCCCGGGCGATTTCAGCCAGAGGGGAGACGCCAGACGGCCGGGCCGCCTTGTCGGAAAACACCCGGTGCGGGTCGGCCAGGGGTTCGTGGTTGACCGGGGTAAACACCGTCGGCTCGAAACGCGTTCCGTCCAGCTTCAGATCGTGCCATCCCCGGCCATAGGCCAGTCTGATCTTCCGTCCCATCAAGAGGCCTCCTCCGGTTTCATTCCCACCCGGACCGGGACCGGCCCGCGCCATGACAAATTCATATTACAACAAAAAGACGGAGGTTCATATCGCCGGGCGTCAATCGAGAAGATCGAAAACCTTCCCTCGCCGCCGGTAGAAGGCCTCGATGGACAGTCCGGCCCCGTTCAGCGCCGCTCGGACCCGCTCCAGGTCGTCCGGACCGGTCTCGATGGCCATGCCGCAGTCCGGATTGACCTCCTTGGGCACCGGAATCAGGTCGAAGTCCAGCCCGGCCTTTTTCAGGAGTTTTTCACCCCGGAGAACATGGTGGATCGAAGGCAGGATGAAGACGAAAGTTTCCGCGGGCGGGGAGGGCATGATCAGACGGACCGCCTGGCCAGTTCATCCACAGCGGCCAGGACCCGGTCGACCTCCCCGGCCGTGTTGAACCAGCCGAAAGAAAATCGGACCGTGCCCGTCGGGAAGGTGCCGATGCCGCGGTGAGCCCGAGGGGCGCAGTGCAGGCCGGCCCGGGTCATGATCCCGAACTCCCGGTCCAGGGCCAGGGCCAGGTCCGAAGGGGACCACCCGGCCAGGTTGATCGAGACCACGGCCACCCGAAAGTCCGCCGATTCCGGCCCGTACCAGGTCGGCCCGTCCATGCCCGCCAACCCGTCGAGAAAGCGGCGGGTCAGGTCCAACTCATGGGCCCGGATGCGGTCCAGGCCGGTTTCCAGTATCCACCGCACGCCGGCGGCCAGGCCGGCCAGGCCGTGGGTATTGGGCGTGCCGGCCTCCAAGGCGTCGGGCATGAAACCCGGTTGTTCCTCGCGTTCCGACCGGCTGCCCGTGCCCCCCCGAACCAGGGGCTCCACTTCGAGCCCGGGACGAACCCACAGCCCGCCCGTACCGGTGGGGCCCAACAGGGATTTGTGGCCGGTGAAGGCCAGTATGTCGGCCGAATCCAGGACCGGAGCCAGAGACAGCACGCCAGCCGTCTGGGCCGCGTCCACCAGCAGGGGAACGCCGTCCAGGGCGGCCTTGATCTCCCGGATCGGGGCGATGACTCCGGTGACGTTCGAGGCGTGGTTGACCACGGCCAGGCGGGTGTTTTTCCGGAGACGGGACCTGAATTCCCGCGGATCGACCGGATCGCGGGCCGGGACCGGAACCGCTTCCACCTCGATTCGGCGGCTCTCGGCCAGCCAGGTCAGGGGCCGCATGACCGAGTTGTGTTCCATCGATGTGGTCAGGACGTGATCGCCGGGCCGCAGAAAACCCAGCAGGGCCGTGTTGAGGGCCTGGGTGACATTGAGGCCGAAGCTGACGCGGTCGGAATCCTCCTGGCCCATCAACTCCGCGATCACCTCCCGGGCTTCGAAGACGATCCGGGAGGCGGACAGGGAATAGCGATGCGCGGAACGGCCCGGACTGGCCGAGTGGCCGCTCAGGGCCTCATGGACGGCCTCGATCACCGCGGCGGGCTTGGGAAAGGACGTCGCGGCCTGGTCGCAATATATCGGATCGGACAACGGGCCTGCCTCAGGGCGATACCACCCGGTCCGCGCCGGAAATCGTTTCGATGATTTCGAACATGTTGGTCACCTGCCCCACGGCCAGTTTGTCCTTGATCCGGAAGAAGTCCAGGCAGGTGCCGCAGGAGAAAATCCGGACGCCGCTTTCTTCAAGGACCCGGATGGCCTCGATGTGCTCCGAGCCTTCGCAGGTCAGGTGGACGCCGGAATTGTAAAAGACGACGGCCTCGGGACGCAGAGTCGCCTCCGAAAGGCTTTTGATGAAAGCTTTCATCAGCACCCGGCCCAGATCGTCGGCCCCGTTCCCCATGAACTGGCTGCTGATCTTGACGACCAGCCGGGGGAGGGACGGAGAGACGGCCGGTTGGCCGGGACGGTCCGGCGCCGGTCCGGAGGCTGCCCCGGATCGGGTCAGGGTCAATATGAAATCGCCGCCCGCGTCGGCCACTTCGACCTGGCAGCCCTGTGATCGGGCGAATCGGCTGACATTGTCCCGGGCGGCGGGATTGTCCACGATGACCTGGAAAGGACCGCCGCTCGGGTCGGTTTCGAGGGCGTCTTTCGTGTTGAGGACCGGTTGGGGGCAGGCCAGGCCCCGGCAGTCCAGTTCCTTCATGAATCAAGCCTCCTTGGCATTTTTTCGCCGATGGGCGATCATCCTGATTTTATAGCATGGACGCCTATAGCTGTCATGGAATTTATCTATGGGCTTGGGTGATTAACGGCCGCGACGGATGGCCCGTGAATTGTCCGGATTGGGGCGGTGGCTGGATTTTACTGGAGATATTGGTATTATTTTATTGCGGAATCGGGCATGAGTATGCTTAATAGACTTCGCACTTCTCTGGCCGGCCCCTCACAGCCGGCAACCCCAAGGGGGACAAAGAGCCGCTATGCCTTCAAAAGAAAAGGGGGACTCTTGCGGAAAACCGGTGCCAGACGCTGGTTTGCCGTCCGACCATAAGAAGATCATGGACGGACCCAGGGAACCTGATCGAACGTTCGAGGAACTGGCGGCGCATTCCCAAAAAATCGCCCGACTCGTGTTGCCCTTCCTAAGCGAGTACGACATGCCGGTCACGCCGAGCAACTATCGCTTGTGGTACGAGTATTTTTCGGGGGCCTCGCCCGAGTTGAAAGAGACCCTGGACCGGATGCTCAAAGAAGGCGTTTCCATGAACATGGAAACGACCGAGGCCCTGTGCAACCGCTTTTTCAGCGCGGAATCATCGGAAGCCTACCAGCGGGAACTCGAAAAGCGGGCCGCCCGGATCAAGGAGATGGCTCTCGATATCATCCGGAAGCTGCTGGCGGCCGTATCCAGGACCAGTCAGTTCGGCGAGGACGTCAGCATCAGCCTCAAAGAGATCGAGCAAGCGGCGGACCTGGAAACGATTCGGGAAATCGTGGCCGACATCGTGGACAAGACCGACACCGTCCTGGATGACCAGCAGAACTTCCGGCAAAGCATGGAAAACAGCGCCCAGGAACTGGAGTGTTTGCAGGAGGCCTTGCGCCGCAGCCGGGAGATGGCCCATACCGACGAACTGACCGGCCTGCCCAACCGACGGGCATTGAATCTCAAGCTGATCGAAGAGGAGCAGCGGGCCAGGCGCTATGGCCGAAAACTGTCCCTGATCATGATCGACATCGATGACTTCAAAATGGTCAACGACGGATGGGGACATCAAGTGGGAGACCGACTGCTGGCCATGCTGGCCAGGGCCATTTCATGCGTAATTCGGACAGCGGACTTCCCGGCTCGTTACGGTGGCGAGGAATTCATGGTCGTTTGTCCGGAAACCGAGATGGACAACGCCGCCATCGTGGCCGAAAAGCTGCGGGCCAAACTCGATGAAACCGATTTCACCGTCCGTGGCCTCTCGCTGAAGGTGACCATCAGTTGCGGCGTGGCCATGCTTCAGGACCAGGAGGCCATCGAAGACCTGGTCGCCCGGGCGGACCAGGCCCTTTACATGGCCAAACAGCAGGGCAAGAACCAGGTGCGGACCGAGACGGACCTGGAAAAACGGGAGTGATGATCCGGCCGGAGATCGAAGAGGAAGCCGAGGGCATCGCCTTTCAGGGCGGCGAGATACCGGAAGTGGCCCTGCACGAGAGCCTCAACTACCTGGCCCGAAACGGGCTGGACCCCGGTCCCGAGGAACGCCGCCGCCTTGAAGCGGCCGTGGTGGAGCGCTACCAGGACATCATCCGACGCGATCTGAATCCGAATCACCGGGGCCTCGGCCTGTTTCGCGGCCCGCAACGGGCCAGAATCAATCTGAAACGCCTTTCCGCTTTCGCCCGGAATCACGGGTTCCCCCTTGATCAGTTTATCGAAGAGACCGGGGACATGTTCCTCCGCTACCTTCAATTGGAGAGAAGGGACGTGGAAGCGGGCCGATCCTACAACACGCTGGGGCTGACCCCGGAGGAACTCCCGGACTTCATGATCGAACTCGGCCTGGATGAATGGCGGGACCTGGAATGGATCGATGCGATCAGCGCGGTGCCCAGCCTGGAC
>JAHJTB010000388.1 GCA_018830135.1 Pseudomonadota bacterium
GGTGTGAAAGTATTAATTATGATAAGTTACAGTATGTTGCCTTTAGGACCGGTCAAAGGGGTCTTTTTCGGGCCCTCTGCGCCGAGGCTCGGGAAATTACAGCAAAAATAAAAAGGCCTTTGGAAAAAAGGCTTGACAACTCTAGGGGGTGTTGATATTATCTCATACAACGAGGATTTAACAGCCTGGAGGGGATTTTTTATGAAAAAAATGAGAATGGGTGTTGTAGCGGTTCTTTTGACCCTGGTTCTGGCGTTGGTCCCGACCCTGGCTGCGGCTGAGGCGGGTGGCGCGGGTGGCACGGGCGCTGGTGCTGGCGCTGGCGCGGCTGGCGGCGGTGTTCTGGGCGGCATTGGCCTTGGCGGAGCGATTCTGGTTGGTGTGGGCGCATTGGCCCTGATCGCGATAGCGACCCAGTCCACCACCGAAGAGACGCAGCAGTATAGTCCGGTGACTCCGGCTCACCACGGGACCCCGACCCACCATTAAAAGGCGGATCACGCGTCGGTTGACCAATTAGTTTTTTTACCTAGGTAAGCAGGCAACAGGCCGTCACCGAAAGGTTGGCGGTTTGTTGCGTCTTATGGACGCCTGTCCCGCTCCAACGATATAACTAATCGATTATATTTTAAAATCCAGAAAAATCCGCGGTTGGCCGCGCCTGGATTTGTATAAGGACAGGGCGGTGTTGGCGGATAAGCCTGATACGCCGCCGAAAATGATATAAAAGATCAGACCCCGCCGATTGATTTCATACCAATTCGCTTTCAACCCGGACATTGCGAGTACCCGGCCTTCTGGCAAGCCGAAAGGTTATTGGGGTTAGAAACTGGTTCCGATATCGGGGCTGCCCCCTTGGGTATCGCTTCCGCGAACCCGCCTTCGGCGGGGTGGAGCGCTAGGCACTTTATGTAATCTCCCCCCTCGCCCGGGCCCTCTCCCCCTGGGAGAGGGTCTTCTGTCCTCCCGAACCGTCACCTTAAAGATGACTCGGCGGCACCAGCCTGGGTGGCAGATGAAAATTTGTTTCTTAGAAGTACCGGTCCTTCAGGAAGTCCGAAGGCTATCGGGCTTGGAACGGGTTTCGTCAAAAGCGGCGGTCGCCATCCAAACCGGGGCGGGTGTTTCTTCGCCGAAGCCCATTGACTACCTTGGTTTTCTTCATCAATAAATCCGGTTAGTCGAGCCAGCCTTCCAGGATTCGACTCTTCCAGGATTTGCCTTTGGCCTGCGGGACCTGCGCGGTCACTTCAGCCATCCAGGGAAGAAAGCCTTCGATCAATTCGTCCACGATATCGGCCTGGGCCTGAGTCAACCGGCTGCGTTGGGACGGGGGCGGCGCTTCGACAGGCAGGGCCGTGCTGAAGGTCATGATAACGCGCTCCTGGGGGTTGATAAGCCAGTACAACCCCACACCGCCCCAGTAACCGGTGGCGATGCGGCCGGCAAAGGCGCGCCAATCCGCACCACTTTCCAGGCGGCCGCCCGTATAAGCAAAAAAGGGTTCGGCCAGGGGGTAGACGATCGGGTCGAACCACAGGTCCAGCGTTTTCTGAAAGATCAGCTCCCCGTAATAGACCCGGCCGTTTCGAGTCAGGGAGAAGTTGACCAGGTCCATGAGCACCGGACCGATCCGGTTCGTGGTCCGGCTTATGATCCGGGCCCCTTCCGGCAGGGAAATTTTTTGGCCGGAAAAGACCAGGACCCGGTCCTCTTTCCTCGAAGCCAACTCCCGGGGCTGATCGGCAGTCGGCTTTTGAGATTCGGTCCCGATGGTCCAGCCTTTTTGGAAGAGGCAGGCCTGGAGCGCCTTGTAACGCGGTACCAGGAGCGGCGTCCTGCCGGTCATGGAAGCCGAGAGGGCGGTCAGATCGGCCTGGCGCTCGCATTCGGCCATGTCTTTGGCCAGCGCGTCCGGGGTCTTGGTCGGGTGCCTCCACTGAGGGTTCGCACAGGAAGCGAGCAGGCCGAGGAGAACCGTGACCGCCAGAATACGATAAATGGTCACCATTGCATCTCCTGCGCGTGCTTTTTCATTTCATAAGGCGTGGGCCTTTCGCTGCCCATGGGATATAAGCTTCTGAACTGGTATACCATTTGTCCCGGGTCCCTCGTCCAGGGAGAAATGCCGAAATTGAATCGTCCGGCCCGGGGACGGGAACTGAAAATGCTGATCGGGAAAGAGATGAACACGCCCTTGTCGTTATAATCTTTGTTGAAGGAGGACTTGAAACCGGACGTATCGGTTGCCGTGTACCACCCGCCGATCGTGAAATGCTTGAAGGTCCGGCAGGCCTCGAGGCGGACGCCATGGTCTCCGGCCAGGAAACGACCGATCCGGAGGCCCAACTCCAGGCCCGAACCCGGCAAGGGCTGGCCGTAAAGGTTCAAGTGATATGTCTGATAGGGTTCCCGGTTGGTCGGATGAAGGGCGAAATCATTGTCTATATCCCGTTTCCAGACGATCGCGCCCTCGAGACCCGCGCCGAACCGTCCGTCTCCGAACATCTTGAACACTTCGGCGCCAAACCCGGCAAACGTCTCTTCAAAGGCCCCGATTCCAAAACGGGCCTGGGCGGCCGATGGCAATTCGAATATCTGGTCGAAGCCGTAGGATGATATGTGCATGGATTTCCGGCTCAGGTAGTCAGCGAAGTCGGTGCGGGCGGGCTCTGCTTCAAGGGCCTTGTTGCTCGAACTGATGTTGTTATACAACGGCGTGCATAAGCGGGCCAGGAACAGACCGCCTTTCCAGGGCGTCCCGCTGCCGATCAGGTCCAGAGAAAAGCGGTATTTGAAAAAGCCGGACGGGTCGTTCAGGAACATTTTAAACGTGGGCTTCAAACGGAGATTCCACCCGGAAAGGGGAGTGGCTTCGATTCGGGGAATCCGTTCTTGTTCCCGGAAGTCTTTCCACAGAGCACTCCGATCCATGGACTGTTTGGAAAAGGTCAGAAACAGGTCCTTGTCGATCCGGACGTCGATGAACGAGCGGATGTGTTCCCGGGACGCCTTGAGGCCGTTTTGGAAAATGCCGTCGTAACTGATGGCGAGATAGAACTGTCTCACGTCCGAGGGCAGCAGGCCGTCCGCGATCAGAAAGGCCCGATTGAAGGCCAGGGGCGTCGAGTTGTATTTGTTGTTCTGCAACTCGATCCATACGTCGGGCCGGGCCACGATGACCCGAACCACGGAGAAGCCATCCCGGGTCAGGGCGTTGACAAGCAGCCGGGCCAGCCCGTTGTCGTCGGCCTGATCGGCTTCCAGGAGCGTTTTTTCGTCCGTAATCGGCGCGGGCTCCCGTTGCCATCCCAGGGGGCCTTCGGCATCGAGGGGAATCTGCCAGGTCACCCCGGCGGAAAACTCCTCCCCCCGGGCATAGGCGGCGCGGAGCAGCCAGTAGTCTCCGGCCCGGTACTTGACGCCCAATGTGATCGGGCTCTTGGCTTCATGACCGCCTCGGATGTTTTCCCACTTGATCGATGAATACTCGGCCGATAGAATCAGCTTCCGACTCCAGGCGTACTCCAGGCCCCCGAAGAGCACGTAATCCTTGTCGCCGCTGGTCAGGTACTTTTCGGCCGAATCTCCGCCTGAGGTATATCCGGAAATCTTATTTCTTTCCGCGGAGCTTTTCCCGCCGAGCATGCCCTGGGCCAGGCCCAGGGTCACATCCAGGGCGCCGATGCGCTTGCTGGCGGCAAAGTACCTCGAAGTGAAAAGGCCGGTGCCGTGGATGTCGGTCGCGCCCAGGGCCAGGGCGGGCCGGAGGCCTTTCTCCTTGAGCAGCGTCAGCTTGACGTCGATGGCCTTGTCTTTGTAGTCGCCGTATTCCGGCCCCAGGGGGGTATCGCCTGAGATGCCGGTCATGCGGCCGTTGATCTCCAGGCGGTCGAAAAGCCCGAGGGTGATGTAAAAATAGTAATAAGGCTTGGATGATCCGATGCCCCATCGGAGATTCCAGTCCGGGATGACCCGGCCGTTCGGCATGTCCCACAGCCCGGTGTACCCCGGATCGGCGGGGGTATTGATTTCGCCGGGGGACTGAGACCAGGCGGAGGCTGGAACCAGAATCAGGGCAAGCGCCAGCCACAAAACCAGGGACATCCCCGGGCCAATAAGGTGTTTCCGAATCACGCCGCTCGGTGCATTCAATTTACGGTATGACCTTCCTGCAAGGCTTTGCTTCACGCGCCGCGGCCTGAAGAGACCCGGGCGGTCATAGGGTCGAGCGCAGTCCCGGATCGGCCAGGGAGGGTGCCGACAAGGCAGTCCGGCGGTCGAACGATTTGCGGGGCGTCCGGTCTACCCGGTCCCGGAAGGCGCGGCCGGGCCGGAAGTCGGCCTGAGACTGATCGGTCCCGAGGCGCCGGCCCATGGTCTCGAGTGGCCCGGGGCCTCGGGTGCATGACAATTCTCCGGCCGGCTACCAGGCGTTCGATGCCACGCCGGCCGTCACGGCGATCTTGAACACGATGTCCGTAATGTCCCGGACCAGTTTCAAATACGGCACCCGTTCCAGGTCCTCCGGGACGACGATGACGTCGCCCGGCATCAACTCCTGCCCGTAAAAGCTGGACATAAAGCCCGTGCCCTTGGCGCTCAGGATCGTTCCGTCCGCCTTGTGGACATAGGTGTAGTCCGCGTCAGCCGTTTTCGTGGGACCGCCGGCCATTTGGAGATAGTCCTCGACCTTGAGTCCGGGTTGGTACAGATACGAGTTCGGCGAATAGACGCTGCCTTGAACGCTGACGAATCCGGGTTTGGTCGGGATGTAAAGCTGGTCCCCGTCCTGGAGCTCGAAATCGAACCTCGAACCTCGAAAGGCGGACAGGTCCACCAGTTTGATGGCCACCCGCCCGGCGGCCCGAATGCCTCTCAGGCGGGCCACAAACCCCTTGCGGGCTTCCTGATAGGCCCGGGCTTCGGCGGCCGTGTCGGCCATTTCATTCACGGTGCCGCTGAGGCGAAGTTCGAGTTCCTGAACCAGGCGGTCGATGGATTCCTGCTGAATTCGCTGGGCGACCTTGGAATGAAAGGACACTCCGTACAAATAGGCGTCCGGTAAAAAACCGCCCGCCCGGGCGACCAGGTCCGAAAGGCGCTCCCCATCCTTGATAGTATAGATGCCCGGGTACTGCACCATCCCGAGCACCTGGGCCTGCCGAACCTCTCCGGAACCTTTGACCGCCGGTATGACCACCGTATCCCAGGGCGCCAAGGCCGGATTGTTACGGCCGTCGGAAATGTCGATCCGGAAATGTTCGACGACGACGCGTTCCTGGACCACCTTCTGGCGGCTGATTTCCACCGCCTTCAGGGCCGCGCCATCCTTGATCCCGCCGCTCAGACCAATCAAATCGCGCAGGGTCAGGCCCGGCCGGTACTGGTATTCCCCGGGTTTCCAGACCGCGCCCGTCAGATAGACCGAGCGCTTGATGCCATAGTCCTCCTTGGCCAGGGCGAAGACGATGTCGTGGGGCTTGAGGTCGAAATCCGCCTGCCTGTTCCAGACGGGCGGGAGGGGGACTCGAACCCAGCCGTACTCGGCCTTTTCCGGAATGTAGCGTTTGATCAGACAGTAGTCCGTGATCGCATCCGGTTTAAGCCGTTCCGGACCGGGGAGTATCTGAGACAGTTTCATTCCGTCCCGATAGGCGAACTCGAGGCGGTCCCAGACATGACCGGCCAGGCGGACCGAGGATGGGAATCTCCGACCGATGAAGCGCACTTCCAGCAGGTCGCCCTCCCGGACCTTGATCTGGGGCAGTTGAGAACTCCCGATGTCCACGTCAAGCACGTTGAGGGCCCGCTGGTTCTCAAAACGGCGGATATAGACCTTGGCCTGGGCTTGGGCCACGGCCCCGCCGGCGAACTCGAGGGCCTGGTCGATCCGGATCGATTTGCTCTCCGTTTCAAAGATGCCCGGCCGGGGTACGGCCCCGACCACGGCGATGGTCGGTCCGATGTACGGCACATGGATGACATCCTTGTCTTGCAGAAAAATATCGTTTTCAGCCCGGCCCCGGATGATCAGGTCGTACAGGTCCAGACGCCGGTGAACCCGTCCGTTCCGGGATATGGTGATGTTTCTCAAGGAACCGGTTTTCAGGACGCCGCCGGCCCGGGTCAGGGCGGTCAGGACCGTGGAAAAGGCCGGAAGCATGGTCAGGCCGGGGGACTTGACCTGGCCGACCACGTAAACCTCGACGCTGCGAGGCCGGACGATGGCCACACTGGTATTCACGCCCTGGAACTGCTTTTCCGCTTCCGAGGCGATGACCCGGTCGACGTCCCCGTAACGCACGCCGGCCAAAGGCACGACCCCGAGCCGGGGCAGGGTCACCGATCCGTCCGCTTCGATCACCCCGTGGAACTGGATGTCCGCCCCGGCCCCCCACAGGTTGATCCTCAACACGTCGCCCGGTCCCATCGGATAATCGTCGCTGACGATCACCTTTTCCGACGGCTGAAACATCCGTTTTCCAAAGAGGTCGTACCCGAACTGGGTGAAGTATTTTTCGATGACGAAGGCGTCCGGGACCTTGTCGGGCTTGGTCTTGCCGGGTTCGGTGGGTTCTTGCATGTTCTGGTCGGGCGGGACCTTGGGCGCTTGATTGCGTTCGAGGTAGCTGAGTTGGTCCAGGATGACGTCGCTGTACTGCAGGCGGTAGGCCATTTCTATGGAAGAAGGCTCCTCTTCGGGCAGGGGCGCCAACTGACGACGATCAGGCGTTTCCTCGGCCTGGGTTGGAATATCCGGCCGGGTCTTTCCAGGCGTGCCCGGCGGCATCCATTTCTTCTGCCGTTCCCATTTCTCATATTCTTCCTTGAGGCGGCGGTCTTCCACCTCTTCTCTTTTCCTTTTTTGGTCCTCGTCTTCTATCTTTTCCATGGGAATGGGCGGACTCCCGGGCAGGGCCTCTTCGGCAAAGGTCGGCTTTTTGGGATATTGTTCGATATAAATCTTCGGCTTCCGGCCGGGTTGGGTTTCCTGGTCCTCTTGCCCGTAATCCGGATACGGGGTCCCGGTTCCGAGCTGCCCTGGTTGGGTTCCAGTGGTCTGGCCCAACGGGTTCCCGCTTCTGGCGGGCTTGATTTTGTTGTCCCGCAAGTCCTTACCGCTGGGGTACGGCATCCAGAATCGATCGTCGTCCTGGGCCGAAAGAGGGCCGGGGGCGAGCAGGAGGCACAGGGCCCAGACCAGGAGCAGCCCGAAAACGAGCAGTGAGGGGGTCGAACGGCGCCGTTGCCGATCGGTCGGATCGCCGGCCAACCTGTTTCCCCGTAATGGCTCCGGCCGGTTTGTCCGGCGACGGATAGCGGTACGGACCTTCAGCTTGTCCTGAAAGGTGTTCATGAAGTGCTCAACTCCTGCCCCGCGGCCTTTGGATTCATCTCTGTTCGAATAACACAATGCCAGAGAGTTTTCTTACTACCATAAACGCCCCCTTTTGACAAATTCATATTCAATTTCGTCGGCCCGGGCCGGCCGGTTTGGGGGGCCGGACGGGCCCGGGTCAATAAAGCGTTGACGCCCTGGGAGAAATATCGGAAAATGCCTGTGTTCCAGCGGATACATCATCAAGGATCATTTTCGGCCGCCTCCGGCCGGCGCGTGAAAGGACTCGTCCGGATTCCGGGGCGGGGTCCGACTCGACCGTCCGCCGGGAGGCCGGGTCCCCGCCGGAGCGGCCCGTTCCGATCAAAGCGGTAACGGAGCGGATATTTCCAACGCGAGAGGAGCGAAAGGGTGATGAAAACGAGACTGACCGAACTGCTTAACATCGAGTATCCCGTAATACAGGCCTCCATGGCCTGGATCACCGACGCGGTCCTGGCGGCCGCGGTTTCCGAGGCCGGCGGCCTGGGGACGATCGGCCCCAACGCCGGGTTCAAGACCGTGACCTCCGACGTGCATGAAACCGGGGAGCGTCTGCGAGAGCAGATCAGAAAATGCAAGAGCCTGACCGACAAGCCCTTTGCCGTGAACTACGTGGTCGGGGTCCCGGGTTGGGACCGGGAATACAGCGATCGCTGCATCGAGGTGGGGATCGAGGAAGGCGCCCCGGTTGCCGTCGTCTCTCAGGGCAGCCCCCTGGTCTATACCCGGAGGCTCAAGGAGTCGGGCATCCGGATCATCCAGGTCTGTTCCACGGTTCGGCATGCCGTGAAATCCGAGGAAGCCGGGGTGGACGCGGTTATCGTATCGGGAACGGAAGGCGGAGGGCATTCCGGTTTCGATCAGTTGACCACGCTTTGTCTGGTGCCCCAGGCCGTGGACGCGATCGAACTGCCCGTGGTTGCCGGCGGCGGAATCGTGGATGCCCGGGGCATGATGGCCGCCTTGGCCCTGGGCGCGGAAGGGGTGTACATGGGCACGCGTTTCATGGCCACCCGGGAATGTCCGGCCCATGACAACGTCAAACAGGCCCTGCTCGAGGCCACGGACACCAGCACCATCGCCCTCCGGCACGGCAGCTCGGTTCCCGCCCGGAACGACGAAGCGGTCGACCGGGGCTTTGTCGAGGAGCGTCGGGGTTCGGTCAGGCTGATCTACACGGATTTCTTGAAAAGGATCATGGCCGACTCGGCCGGAGGGGTTCCCGCTTACGAAGCTCTGGCCGCCGGACGGGACGGGGAGGCCAAGTCGGACAGCTACCGGACGGTGGCCGCATTCGTCGAGGGCAAGGTCCAGGAGAACACCATCACCGCCAGCCAGGCCTCGGGCCTGATCCGCGACGTTCCGACCTGCGCCGAACTGATCGAGCGTTTGGTCCGGGATGCTTCGCCTATTGTGGAGCGACTCGAGGGAATGGTTTAAAAGCGCGTCAGGGCCGGGGTGCCGGCCGCCAAGGAGGTATGCAGTGACGGAGATTTCAAAGGCGACATTGATGTGGGAAGCATTGGAAGAAGCAGCCCGGGAACTGCCGGACCGGAGGGCCTACGTTTACCAGGGCCGGGACATCACCTTCAGGGAGGTCAACGAGCGGGCGGACCGGATTGCGGCCGGCCTGCTGAAACTGGGTTTTGAAAAAGGCGACCGCATCGGCATCATCGGCCTGAATCAACCGGAATGGCTTTATACGTATTTCGGGGCGGCCAAGATCGGGGCCATCGTGGTCGGGCTCAGCGTTCGTTATCGGGACGTGGAACTCGACTATATCATCAACCATAGCCAGACCCGGGCCGTGGTGACCCTGCCCGCTCTGGGCGACATGGATTACGTCCAGTTTTTCAGGGATTTTCGCGATAAAATCCCCTCGGTCACCGAGTACGTCTTCATCGGCGGAAACGGATTTGAAGGCGGTCTTTCCTTCGAGTCCCTCCTCCAGACCGAACCCGACCCGGCCGCCCTGGCCGCGGCCAAAGCCAGGGTCGAGCCGGACGATCCCATCATGATCATATATACCTCGGGCACGACGGGCCAGCCCAAGGGCGCGGCCCTGAGCCACAAAAGCCAGGCCGCTTCAGCCCGGGCCGAAGCCTGGCACCTCAAGTTGAACGAAGACGATCTAGTGCCCATCGCGCTTCCCTTCAACCACGTCTCCGGCATCACCTGCGGCATCGCGGCCGCGCTGCTGGCCAAGACCGCGGTGGTCCTGGTGCCTTTTTTCGACGTCGAGGCCATGATCGACATATACAAAAAATACCAACCCACCATCTATCCGGGCGTGCCGACCATGCACGTGCTCCTGATGCTCAGCCCCGGGTTCGCCACCTGGACCACCCGGGACAGAATCCGCGTCGTCCTGACCGGAGGCTCGAACTCGGAACCCCAACTCCTGACCCAGCTTCTCGATGCCTTCCCCCAGGCCGCAGTCATGAATTTTTACGGACTGAGCGAAACGTCCGGCGGCGTGATCATGAGCCCCTGGGACAGCGACTTCGACCACACGGTGCGCTGCATCGGCAAGACCGTCGGAGATTTCGAGGCCAAGGTCGTCAGCCTTGAGGACGGGTCCGACCTGCCGGCGGGCCAGACCGGCGAGCTGTGCATCAAGGGCGACGCCGTGGTGCCCGGATACTTCAGAATGGAAACGGAGACGCGGGAGGCCTTCCGGGACGGGTGGCTCCATACCGGTGACCTGGCCTACATGGACCCGGACGGCTACGTCACCCTGATGGGCCGGCTCAAGGAAATGTATCTGCAAGGCGGTTTCAACGTCTATCCGGCCGAAGTCGAAAACCTGCTGACCAAGCACCCCAAAGTCCTCATGGCCGCCGGCATCGGGGTCCCCGACCCGGTCCTGGGCGAGGTGGGACGGTACTATATCGTTTCCCGGCCGGGGACCGACCCCACCGCCGCGGAACTGACCGCCTGGTGCCGGGAAAAACTGGCCGATTACAAAGTGCCCAGACAGTTCGTTTTCCGGGACCAACTGCCCATGACCCCGGTGGGCAAGATCATGAAAGCCAAGCTCAAGGAGGACTACCTGGCCGGAGCGGACTAGACAGGGAAGCCCCAATTCAGAGCCGGCAGGCCGCCAGCTCATCCAACACCCGGTCCGGGTCGCAACGCCAGCCGACAAAGACCAGCCGGGTCGGTTCCAGGCGGTCCCAGTCGGTCCAGACGCTGCGTCCGCCCACGAAGTTGAGCAGGGCCGTCCGCTCCGGAAAGCGGACCAGGCCTTTGACCCGAAAGACTTCCAGGGGGAGTTGACCCAGGAATCGCTGGAAGCGGGTTTCGTCGAGCGGCCCGTCGCCTGTAAAAGAAAAAGACCGAAAGCCCAGTTCGTCGGCCGTATGAAGGTGTTCCGGCGCGCGGCCGGCCTCGGGCGCCGCATGCGGAATATGAAAAAGCGTCCGGTCCGAAAGGGGCGGGTCCGGTTCACCGGCCAGGCTCCAGAACACGTCTCTTTCGATCCGGCAGTGCGTCGTGGGCACGACCGATGTTTCCGGCAGGGCGGCCCGCACCTCCTGGAGAATGGTCTTGACCTGGTCCGCGTCCAGCAGGTCGATCTTGTTGAGCAGGAGCAGGTCGGCGGTGGTCAGCTGGCGCTCGAACAGGCGGCCCATGATCTCCCGCAGGCGCCAGCAGTCCGCGTCCAGGACGGTGACGACCCGGGTGAACCGGATATGGTCCCGAATCGTTTCGGACTGGAGGATTTCCGTGAGCGGAAGGGGGTCGGCCACGCCGGATGCCTCGATCAAAATATGCCGGGGCTGGAAGCGGTCGAACATGCGTTCGAGCATCAGACGCAGGTCCAGACCCAGGGTGCAGCAGATGCAGCCCGTGGTCAGTTGGATGACCTCGAAGGGTTCCCCCCCGATCAGCATCCCGTCCACCCCGATTTCCCCGAACTCATTGACGATGACCACGGTCCGGGACATGTCCAGGTCCCAGGACAGGATATGCTTGAGGAGCGTGGTCTTTCCGGCCCCCAGAAAACCGGACAGTAAAAAGATGCCCGCTTGGTTCTCGTTCTTCTGCATCAGAACTTCCATTCCCGGCGAGCCGGGCATAATCGAAGGATGAAAATGGGGTCCTGCGGGTGGCAGTCGGGGACGATGGAAGACCCTCGCCCCGACCCTCTCCCGGGGGGAGAGGGGGCCCTATTAGGTTCGTCTTACTGGCAATTTCCGCCACAAACACTCCCTCTCCCTGAGGGAGAGGGATGGGGTGGGGAAGGAAGTTGCCAAATCCCTACTATGTTTCATCCCGCCGAAGGCGGGCGCGTGGCAGCAATGGCGAAAAGGGACGCCGCGATTTTCATTCGTTCCCAGGCGGGCGCTTGAGAACGCCTTCCGGCCGTGAAGCGCTGCTTCAATATCTTATTCCGTACGGAACGGCCATGCGAGATGCAACGCCGTGACGGAAAAGATGGAAGCTGGAGCCTCCAAGATTGGGTCCCCAGCCCAGAAGCTCGGGAACGGGTCGAATCTCAGGTATCGAGGTCTTCCCCACCGGCCGGACTCAATGGGGATAGTAGTTCCGGACCGTTTCGATCATGGCCTTGAAGTTGTCCATCTTGCATTCCACCGGACAGGTGCAGCCCGTGCTCAGGATGAAACCGCCGTCCTGGCCGACGACGTCGATGAGCTTGCGGCAGTAGGCTTCGACCTCATCGGGGCGGCCCACCGAAAGCAGGGCCGCCGGAACGTCGCCGGCAATGCACATATGGCCCTTCAATATTTCCTTGGCCTTGAAGATGTCCGTGGTTCCGTCCAGTTCGGCCACGACCATTTTTTCGGGAAGGTCTTTGAAATAGGGCACGTTTTCCGTGTAATCCTGGTCCAGGTGCATCACGGTGATGATGCCCTCGGCCGCAAAGGCTTCGACCATCCGCTTCATCTGCGGATATTCGAACCGTTCGTAGATCTTGAGCGGGTAGTAAAAGCAGCCGCCGCGTTCCATGATCAGCATGACCCCGGGCTCGCCGCTCAAGCGGACCGCTTCGATGGTGTCCGAAATCAGGTCGTCCAGCATGGCTTCCATGACCGCCTCGACCTTGTCCGGAATGCGGTATATGTCCTTGGTGATTTCCATCAGGGTCCGGGTCGTGCTCAGGATCATCAGGGGAGAAAGGACAATCGCCCCGCACAGGCTCCGCACGCCCCGATCCCGCCAGGTCTGAAGTTCGAGCCGGTATTTTTCCATCTGGCGGCGGGTCCAGGCCAGAATCTGCTCATCCTCGGTCGGATTGAAACGGTCCTTGTGCTTGAGACGGAAGCCGTGCCAGCCCAGATCGATTATGTCGTCGTAGTCCTCCCGCTTCAGGGCCTCCTTTTCATCGAACTGAAGCAGGTCGTTTCGGTCCAGGTCCAGACCGGGGACCAGGTTCTTGCCCAGCGAGATGCCCGAGTGGACATGGGGCGTGGTGGCCAGGCTGTAACCGGGCAGGATCATGCCGTCCCAGCCGCCTACCTCGTCGAATATTTCCAGGATCGAGTAAAACCCCTTTTTCCAGTCCCGGATGCCTTCGGCGATCGAGAATCCCTTGTAACGGGCCGGAAAATATACATCCATCAACGGTGCGCCGGGAATTCGGTCCAGCGGCTCCAGCCTGACCGCGGCCTCCATTCGCTCCATGGCCGACATGGTTTCCTTGGGCATGTCCTCTATCCCTCCCTGTGTGTCGAAACTCAGACGAAACTCAACGCCCCACCAGACTCCGGCACTGGTTCAGACCGTCCAGGGCGTCCCGGGTCCATCCGTCCGCCCCGATATACGTCTTGACCGTCTCCGTAATCACGCCGCCGCCCACGATGACCTTGACCCGCTCCCGCCAGCCGTTCGCGGCCATCCAGTCCACGATGGCTTTCATGGACTCGAAGGTGGTGGTCAGCAGAGCGGAAAAGGCCAGGACGTCCGGTTGAACCCGGCCGATGGTCTCCGTGAAGCGGTCCACCGGCACGTCCACTCCCAGATCATGGACTTCGAAGCCCGCGCTCCTGGCCAGGGTGCAGAAAATGTTTTTGCCGATGTCGTGGATGTCCCCCTTGGGCGTGCCGATGACGATCCGGCCGATGGTTTCCATGACCACGCCGGAAAGATGGGGCTCGAGGACGGCCATGGCCCGGGTGAACAGGTCGGCGGACATCATCAGTTCGCTCAGATAATAGCGTCCGCTCTCGAAATGCTCGCCCACCAGGCGCATGCCCTCCTGGAGTTCACGGACCAGCGTCATGGGCGGCTCGCCGGCCGCCAGCCTCTGCTCGATGTCGGCCAGAACGAAATCCTCGTCAAACTCGACCAGGGCCTGGGTCAGGTTCTTGTCCATGTCTCGAATGCCTCCCGCGTGGAATGTGGGCCGCCATGAAATCCGGCCCGGTTCGAGGCCGGGATGGGGCGCCGTCTTTTCAGGATGAAATCTTTGTAACGATACGGAAACGATGTTCCAATTAAACAGATCGGACGCCTGGGGTCAACAGGCTTTTGAGGCGGAGGCCGCCGGCCGGGTCCGCCTGTCAGGCTGATCGGGCTCCGGGATAGGGCCTGGGTTTGCCGGCCAGGAAGATGGACAGGGCGCCGGCCAGGTAGATGCCGATGTAGGCCGTGAGCGCGTATTCATAGTCGCCCCGCCAGTCGAAAATCAGGCCGGATATCAGGGCGCCGCTGGAACTGCCGACGGCCTGGATGAGGGCGACGACCCCGACGATGACCCCGAAAGCGGTCAGGCCGAAGAAATGCCCCACGACCAGGGGCAGCAGAACCACGACCCCGCCCATGGCAAAGCCGAACATCGAGACGAAAATCCAGACCATGAACGGGCCGTTGGCGGTCAGCAGAACAAGGAGGCTGAGGGCCTGCATGCCGAAGCAGAGCATGGCCGAATAATGGAAGGGCAGGACTTCGGACAGCCGGCCGAAGCTCAGTTTGCCCAGTCCCCCCAGGCCGGCGGTCAGGCCCAGGGCCGTGGCCGCCGTGGCCGGGGTGAAGCCGGCGCCCACGATAAGCGGGACCTGGTGCTGCAATACGCCCATCTGGCCCAGGGGCGCCAGAAACCAGGCCAGGGAGATGAAAAAGAAGGCCCGGGTCCTCAGGGCCGCCCGCAAAGGCCATCCGATCGGGCCCACCGATGAATCCGCGGCCGAAGGAGCGGGCGGGGCGCCCTCGATCTCCGGGACCGGGTGCAGGTCTCCATCCGGCAGAAGCCCCATTTCGGCCGGGTCGGCCTTCATGACGAACCAGGTCACGGGCAGGGCCAGAACCCAGACCATCAGGCCCAGCATGATAAAGGAAAAACGCCAGCCGAAATGGGTGTTGATGTAGCCGACCACGGGGGACATGACCAGCCCGCCGGCGGAGATGCCGACCATGGCGAAGCCGATGGCCGTCCCGCGCCGGCGGATGAACCACTTGGACAGAACGTCGCTGACCGGAATGTAGCCGATGCCCGTCGTGGCCACCGAGAGCAGGGCGTAGGCCAGGTAGAAATACCACAGGGCCGGGGTGAAACTGACCATGAAGAAAAAAACGCCGGTAAAGAAAGCGGCCGCGGTCAGGAGCTTCCGGGGTCCGTAGGTCTGAAGCAGCCAGCCGATCAGGGGCGCGCAGATGCCGTGGACCATCAGGTAGATGGACATGGTCAGCGATATTTCGGCCCGGCTCCAGCCAAAGGCCTCCTCCAGGGGACTGATGAAAATGCTGAAGGAATAAAAACCGGCCCCGGCGTAAAGGAAGAGCATGACAAAGCCGCCGGCCGCCACCCAGATTCCGTAAAAAATGCCGTTGTCCCCGGCCGATCGCTGTCCCATGATCGTCGCTGCCCTTTCCGGAGCGCCGCTCCGCACGATAAAGTGGTCCGGATTTTAGGGGGAAGCCCGGATCGGGTCAAGTCGGATTTCGATTCCTTGTCAATGTCCGCTTCGGCCGGCCGGCTTGTCAGGGCCCTGAAGAGGCCCCCGGCGGCGATTGACTCGGCCGCCTTTCGTATGATAGGCAGAAAGAACAGACGGGGATGCCGCCCCGGACCGGCTTGAGCCCCGGCGGAATCCGAGAGCGGCTCATGAATTCGGATCACCATCGAACGCAAAAGGAGGGCAACCGTGTCGGCCAGCCCGGAAAACGATACCAGACACTCGGAGCAGAAGACGGACCTGGGCTACATACACCTTCAGTTCGGCGATGGCGTGGGAAAAACCACCTCGGCCGTCGGACTGGCCGTCCGGGCCGCCGCGGCCGGACTGAACGTTCATTTCGTCCAGTTCATGAAACCGGGGGATTCCAGCGAGGTCGCCGCGCTCGAAAACATGCCCGGCATCCAATACTACTCCCCGGGCAAGCATCCCTTCATCATCAAGGGCCGCATCGAACCGGTCCACCTCGAACACGCCAAAAAGGCCCTGGACCGGGCCTGGGAAGCGGCGCGGGGCCGGACCCAGGTCCTCGTCTGCGACGAACTGCTCAACACGCTCCTGTTCGGCGTGCTGACCCCGGACGACGTCCTGGCCCTGATCCAGGCCTGCCGGGGCCGGGTCGAACTGATCCTGACCGGACGAGTCGCGCCGCCGGAAATTTTCGAAGCGGCCGACTACGTCAACGAGATCGTCAAACGAAAGCACCCCTACGATCAGGGCGTGCCCTCCCGGCGCGGCATCGAATACTGAGCCTTTCGGATCGCCGTCCCGATTTCGAAAAAAACAAGAAGCATCTGGACACGGCGCCGCTCCGCCTTTATGATGAACGGCCATGCGAAACCGAAAACCGGTGTGCGTCCGGGGCGAGTCAGACGGCGAGGACCAGCCGGACGCGACCTGAACAGGGGGCATGATGACCGAACCGTATTCCCGATCAGGCATTCCGCTCAAACCGCTTTACACGCCGGAGGACACGGACGGCCTGGACTATGAAACCCGACTGGCCGCTCCGGGCGCTTACCCGTTCACTCGCGGCCAGCGCGCCGGCTCCCGGGGCTGGATTCAACGAGAGCTGTCCGGGGAAGGGGACCCGCGGCGTTCCAACGAACAGCTCAAGTACCTCATCGCCCAGGGGCAGATGGGGATCGACGTCATCGGCGACAGCCCGACCCTGGCCTGGCTGGACCCCGACCATCCCCTGGCCATCCACTCCATAGGCACCCAGGGCGTGTCCCTGTGCTGCCTGGACGACTACCGGGAACTCTACCGGGGCCTGCCTCTGGACTCGATCACCACCTCCAATTCGCTCCCCCCGCCTCTGGCCGTGGCCGGGCTCTACCTGATCGCCCGGGAATACGGCTTCCCGGTTGAGAAGATTCGGGGCTCGATCCTGCAATGGCCGTTTTACGCCGAAGACTGCGGCTACGCCTGCCACATGCCCCTGACGCTCCGGTTGCGGCTGGCCCTGGACTGCATCAGATTTTGCACCAAGGTCATGCCCAAGTTCCACGCCTTTCTCGAAGATACGTATTTTATCAGCGAGGCCGGCCTGAGCGTGGTCGAAGAGATCGCCCTGGGGCTGGTCGAAATCCGGTATCTGACCCGCAAGCTGATCGAGCGGGGTCTCGACATAGACAGCTTCGCCCCCCGCATCGCCATCCTGGTCAATTGCAGCATGGATTTTTTCGAGGAGATCGCCAAGATTCGGGCCACCCGCCGTCTGTTCGCCCGGATGATGAAGGAGGAGTTCGGGGCCAAGGACCCGCGTTCCCATGCCGTGGTCATAACCTGCCATACCTCCGGGCTCTCCCTGACCGCCCAGCAGCCCTTCAATAACGTGGTCCGGGGAGCGATACAGAGTCTGGCCTTGGTCCTGTCCGGCGTGCATGCCATCGAGATATCCGCTTTCGACGAAGCCTACCGCACGCCCAGCCCGGAATCGCATATGGTGGGACTGCGAACCCAGCAGGTCATCCATCTGGAAACCGGGGTGACCAAGGTCTCCGATCCCCTGGGCGGGTCCTACTATGTCGAAGCCTTGACCGACGAGGTCGAAAAAAGAATCTGGGACATGGTTCGGGATATCGAGTCGAGAGGCGATCCGGCCGTGCTGTCCGAACAGGGCTGGTTCAAGAAGTTCTTTGAAGACGTGGCCGCCCGGTACGCCCGGCAGATTCAGGACCAGACCCTGATGAAGGTCGGTCTGAACTGCCACCGGATTCCGGAGGAGGAGGACACCCTGCTCAAGGAGGTGGCCGAATCAAAGATCGAACCGTACCGGGAGCGCGTCGAACGGATATCGGCCTACAAAAAGGCGAGGGACACGGCGCGGATGCGCTCCGTTCTGGAAGCGCTCCGCCAGGCCGCCGCCACCGAGGGCCCGGACTTGATGGAGCCGATCATCGCGGCCTTCGAGGCCGGGGCTACCATGGGGGAGATCGCCGGGATGCTGCGCATGGGATACGGCTGGTCCTACGATCCGCTGAACATGGAGGAACCGCCGTTTTAAGGCCCGCCGCAAGGGAGGGAGCGTTCAGACGTCTCCCTCTCTGACCGATGCGGCCTCGATTTTTTTCAGGGCGATCTTCAGGGTCGGGCCTTCGGCCACGCAGCAGCGGCCGCTTTCCCGATGAGCGGCCCGGACCGACCAGTACCGCCCGAACATGGGCCGGTAGTCCCGCTGGCGGACCAGCTCCCAGCCCTCGTCGGCCAGGCGGCGCCATATCATCAGCCAGTCTTTCGCACTCACACCATCCTCCGGGTTCAAAGGCTCCTCTTCGGAAACACCATAGCACGGTCCGGCGATTTTCAAAACCGGTCCGGGAACGCGCCGCGGTAACCCTTCATTGAACATGCAGGGCGGGCGCAATCCCCGCAGCTTGCCGCGGGGAGCTTCAATCGGGGCAGATCGTATTTTAGCCGCCGGCGCGGCCTTTGGGCCAAGGACGAATCTGCCGCCGGGTCCCTCGGTATACATGGAAAAGGCGCCGGCCGGAGTCCTGAGGCCAAAGGCCGCGACAGGGCGGTCCTACGATGCCGCCAACCACCCAAGAGTTACGGGCGGCGCCAAAGAATCGTTGATTTTTACCTGGAAAATGGTAGAATTCCGACTGTCCGCCACCCTAGCAAAACCGGGAGTAAATCATGTACGAAGAAGAAGAGCAGCCCAAGAAAAAGAAAAAGAAACCGGGCCAGTGGAGCCCCCTGGACATTCTCTTCGCCATCTTCGGCCTGGCCGCCATCATCGCCCTGGCCGTGGCCGGCTTCAAAGCCGCGCAATGGGCCGTCAAGACATACTTCTAAGCCCCGCCGTCCACCCCCCCCGGCCCCGGCCGGTAGTCTTCGGACGGGCCGGTTTCAGGCCTGACCCGGCCGGACTCTGAGGCCCGGCTATGACCGCGGCCCCCCATGTCCTGGTCACTCTGCCAGGCAAACTCGGCGATCTGATCTACGCCCTGCCGGCGGTCATTCAGATCGGTCGCCATTTCGGCGGTCCGGTCAGCCTGCAGACTTCGGAACTCTGTCGGCCCGCCTTGGGCCTCCTGACCGTCCAGCCCTATCTTCATCAATGCTTTGTCGATCCGGACTACGTACTCGAACACGTCCGCTACGGATGCCAACCCTGGCGCATGTCCGAGCCGCCCGGATACGATGCGATCCTTCATCTCGGTTTCCGGCGGGAACTCCTAGGGGCGTCGATCATGACCCGGCCCTTGCGGGAGACCTATTTCCTGGTTCTGGAGCATGAATACGGCCTGAGCCTGCCCGGTCCCGCCCAAGTCCCCTACCTGTTCCTGGAAGAGGAGCCCATGGAGGACATCGTCGTCTTTCAGGGATACGGCGAAACCCTCATGGACCACTTGGGCCCGGAGGAGCGACAACGGTTGCTGGCCTTCTGGCATAGGCTTTTCGAAGGTCTGGGTTTGGATGTGAGAATCGTCACCGGACCCCGGGAGCGTTCCTTCTATGACGGGTGGGGTTATCCGGTCGTCTGCCCGGACGACCTCCTCGAAACGGCCCGTCTGATCGCCCGGGCCCGGTGTTTTCTGGGGGTGCAAAGCGCGGCCGCGGCCGTGGCCGA
>JAHJTB010000389.1 GCA_018830135.1 Pseudomonadota bacterium
GGCCTTCCCGGGCCCAGCCCCGGATGGTGGTCGGCATGGTGTACAGGGAACTGACCCGGTAATGTTCGGCGATCCGCCAGAAGCGGTCCGGTCCGGGGAAGTCGGGCAGGCCTTCGTACAGGACCATGGTCAGGCCGTTGAGCAGGGGTCCGTATACCCCGTAGGAATGCCCCGTGATCCAGTCGAGGTTGCCCGTGCACCAGAAGACGTCCTCGGGCTGAAGGTCGAAGACCAGCCGGGCGGACATGGCGGTGTGGACCAGGTACCCGCCGTGGGTGTGGACCAGGCCTTTGGGTTTGCCCGTGCTGCCGCTGGTGTGGAGGATGAAAAGCGGGTCTTCGGCGTCCATGGGTTCGGGCGGGACGAAGTCGGGCAGCCCGGGTTCGGCCGCGGCCTGATGCCACCATAGGTCCCGGCCGGTTTTCAAGGCCGGATTCGAGCCCCGGTGGTCGTGAACGATGACCGTTTCCACGCCTTCGCAGTCTTCGAGGGCCTGATCGACGATGTTCTTGAGGGGAATCGGGCGGCCGCCCCGGCTGGCTGCGTCGGCCGTGATGACGGCCCTGGCCCCGCAGTCCCGGATTCGGTCGGCCAGGGCCGCGGCGCCCAGTCCGCCGAAGACGACGCAGTGGATGGCTCCGATGCGGGCGCAGGCCAGCAGCGCCGTCGGGAGTTCGACGATCATGGGCATGTAGATGACGACCCGGTCCCCCCGTCCCAGGCCTCGGGACTTGAGCAGGGCCGCCAGCTTGTTGACCCGGCGGTGAAGCTGGCCGTAAGTGACCCGGTCGGACCGTCCCGGTTCGTCCCCTTCCCAGTAGTAGGCCGTCTTGTCCGCCAGGGCGGGCAGGTGACGGTCGAGACAGTTGGCGCTGGCGTTGAGGACCCCGCCCCCGAACCACTCGAACCGGGCCTCTTCGAAATCCGCCCGCAACACGAAGTCCCAGGGCCGGTCCCAGGTCAGGTAGCGGCGGGCCTGTTCGGCCCAGAACCGCTCGGGCTCGTCCAGAGACCGTTGGTACATGGCCTCGTACTCATCGCGGCCTCTGACTTCCGCCGTTCGACGAAACCCGGCCAGATGGGCCTCGTATCTCTCCGGGTGATGCTCCATGCCCAAATCCTTATTCCCGGCGGCCGTCCGCCGCCGGCCCCGGCCATTGGCTGAAGGGCCGGCGACGGTTGGAGAAGGCCACGCCCTCCACGGCCGGCGGTTCACGGCCGTGGAGGGACGCCGGTACGCGGCCTTCCATCTCGGCGCGAGACGGCGTCCTGCCGGGCGCCTCGAAAGACCGGCGCTCGGCAAGCGGTAAAACGTCAATGGATTTAAACGGTTTCATACAAAACGCCACTCCGGTTCCCGGGAAGCCGCCCCCGGTGGGACTTCCATCATTTCTCCCGCTTGGCCCGATCCTCGATCACGGAGCGGGCCACCAGCGGGGCCAGTTTTTCCTCAATCGGGCGCGGCCGTTTTTTCAGGGCGAAAGTCAGAGCGCCGCCGATGATAAGCATCACCCCGGCCGTAATGAACGACGAAGTGTAACTGCCGGTGGCGGTCTGAAGCATCTGGGAGAGCCGGCCCATGACCAGCCCGCCTACGCCCCAGGCGGTAAAGACCAGGCCGTAGTTGGTGCCGAAGTTCCTCAGTCCCCACATGTCCTTGGTAAACGACGGAAAGAGCGACAGATTGGTGCCGTAATTGAATCCGATCAGGGTGGCCAGGATCACCAGGGCCACCGCGCTGCCCGTGGCCATGATGGGGATGGCCGCGAACATCAGAGCGGCCTGAAAAAGCAGCATGATCGTCAGGGTCTTCTTCCGGCCGATCTTGTCGGACAGGACTCCGGCCACGATCCGTCCGCCGGCGTTGCCCACGGCCATGATGGCCACGGCCAGGAAGGCCATTTCCCCCAGGCTGGCCTGGGCCATCCCGGCCACGGACCCGATGACCATCAGGCCCGCCCCGGAGCCGATGAAAAAGCACAGCCAGAGCAGATAAAAGGAGCCGCTCCGAAACATCCGCGCCGGCCCGGCCTCCTCCCCGATCGCCGCCTTCAGAGGCTGGCCCGAAATCCGCGTGTCCGCCGGCTTGTACCCCGGAGGCGGATTGATCAGCAGGAGGGACAGGCCGCAGACCACCAGAAAAAAGGCCACGCCGAAGAAAAGCATCGCATTCTGCAGGCCCCAGATGCCCACCAGGTACTTGGACAGGGGCGCGATGTAGACCGAGGCCAGCCCGAAACCGGAAACCACCAGGCCGGCGATCAGACCGGTTTTGGCCGGCGGGAACCATTTCAGGGCCGGCGGGGTGGCCGACCCGTATCCAAAGGCGATGCCCAGACCGGCCAACACCCCGAAGCCCAGGACCCAGCTCGCGTAACCGGTCGTTTGGGAAATCCAGATGAATCCAAGCCCCACCAGAACCCCGCCGATCAAGGCGGTCACTCTCGGCCCGATCCGGTCCTGGACCTTGCCGGCCAGGATCATGGCCAGGGCGAACACGATACAGCACACGGCATAGGGGTCGTTCAGCGTGGCCGGGTCCCAGTTGAAAGACCCGGGCCCGCCTTTCTCCATGGAGTGTTTGATGGCCTGTTTGAAAATGGACCAGGTGTACAGAATGCCCAGCGCCAGATTGATGCCCGTGCCCGCAAAAGTCACCACCCAACCTTTGTTGCTTGAATCCGCGCTCATGATCTCGCCTCCCTGTCCGGGTTGGCTCAAACGATCCAGACGCCCCGGGCGTCCGATCTTCCGAGCGCTAGGAGTTCAGGCTCAGACGGCCGAGAATCAACGGTCTGAGCACTTCCGGGTCGGTGATGGTGGACACGTCGCCCAAAACGCCCTTCTCGACGGCCTCCGGGTCGGTCACCGCGCCGGCCGCGATCTTGGACAGAAGCCGTCGCATGATCTTGCCGCTGCGGGTCTTGGGCAGGGCGTCGGCCCATTGGATCAGGTCCGGGGTGGCGATCGGACCGATCTCCTTTCTGACCAGGGCGACCAGGTCCTTTTTCAAGGCCTCGGTGGTGGCGATGTTCGGTTTCACACTGACGAACGCATAAATACCCTGGCCTTTGAGGGCGTGAGGGAACCCGACCACGGCCGCTTCGGCCACGTCCTCGTGCAGGACCAGGGCCGACTCGATCTCCGCCGTGCCCAGACGATGTCCGGACACGTTGATCACGTCGTCGATCCGTCCGATGATCCACCAGTACCCGTCCTCGTCTTGTTTGGCTCCGTCTCCGGTGAAGTACATGCCGGGCATCTTGCTGAAATAGGTCTCCTTGAACCGCTCGTGGTCGCCGTACACGGTCCGGGCCATGCCCGGCCAGGGCTTCTTGATGAACAGGGCCCCCTCCTGGTTCGCAAACTCGACCGGCCGGCCCGTATCCGCATCCAGAACCACGGGTTCCACGCCGAAGAAGGGGAAGGAGCATGAGCCCGGCTTGATCGGCGCCACCGCCGGCAAGGGGGTGATCATGTGGCCGCCCGTTTCGGTCTGCCACCAGGTGTCCATGATCGGACACCAGTCCCGCCCGATGTGATGGTAATACCAGCGCCAGGCTTCCGGGTTGATCGGCTCGCCCACCGTGCCCAGCAGCTTCAGGCAAGAGGTGTCGTGCTTGTGGGCCAGTTCGTCCCCCTCCCGGGCGATGGCCCGAATCGCCGTGGGCGCGGTGTAGAACTTGGCCACTTTGTACTTTTCCACCACGGCCCAGAACCGGTCGTAGGCCGGATAGCTGGGCACGCCCTCGAACAAGACCGTTGTCAGACCGCAGGTCAGCGGCCCGTACACGATGTAGGTATGGCCCGTAACCCAGCCGATGTCGGCCGTGCACCAGAAGACCTCGTCGTCCTTGATGTCGAAGACCCAGCGCGTCGATACCGCGCCGTACAGCAGGTACCCGGCGGTCGTGTGAAGCACGCCCTTGGGCTTGCCGGTCGATCCGGAGGTGTAGAGGATGAAAAGGGGGTCCTCGGCATCCATGGGCTCGGGTTCGACGTAGTCGGGCAGGCCGTCCTGGGCGATCGCCTCGTGCCACCAGACCTCCCGGCCGGCGTCCCATTCGACCCCGTTCCCGGCGTGGCGGTAAACCAGGACCTTTTCCACCTCCCACTCGCTCAGTTTCAAGGCCTCGTCCGCGTTCTTCTTGAGCGAAACGACCTTCCCGGCCCGAAAACCGCCGTCCGAGGTGATCAGAATCCGGGGGTGGGAGTCCTCGATGCGGGAAGCCAGAGACTCGGCGCTGAACCCGCCGAAAACGACCGAATGGATGGCCCCGATCCGGGCGCAGGCCAGCATGGCCACGGGCAGCTGGATGATCATCGGCAGATAGATGACCACGCGGTCGCCCTTCTTGATGCCCTGAGCCACAAGCCAGGCCGCGACCTTGTTGACCTCCTCGTACAGCTCCCGATAAGTCACGCTCCGGCTCATACCCGGGTCGTCGCCCTCAAAGTAATAAGCCACCTTGTCGGCCTTGTCCTCGAGGTGGCGGTCCAGGCAGTTGTAGCTGGCGTTCAGCTTCCCCCCTCCGAACCATTCAATCCTGCCTTCGACAAAGTCGTAGTCCAGGACCCGGTCCCAGTCCCGATACCATGACAGATACTCCTTGGCCAGTGGGCCCCAGAAAGCATCCGGGTTCTCCAGGGACTGCCGGTACATCTCGTCGTACTGGGCCCGGCTGTTTATATAAGCGACTTTTCTGTACTCATCGAGATGGGCGTCATACCACTTCGGCGGTTTTTCCATGTGCCAGTCTCCTTTCTTTTCGGGTTTTCGAGACACGGTAGAAACGGTCCGCCTTTGAAGCACGCATGCTCCAGGTCGATCCCCCAGGAACACAGCTTTCGGTCACGGTTCTACTCCACCATAATGTGCAACAAGCAAGGTTCAGGCCAATGGATGATAACGGCGTTTATAATTCAATATGTTGTATTTGTTATATAATTTAGGCAAAAGACCCCGCCGGCCCGACCGCGGGGGGACCGGCGGGGATGTCAGTCATCTTGACGTTCGAAGGGGAAAAGCGGGGACGGACTCCCGGAAAACGGGGCTCGTCCGGTCGCGGCCCCGGCAGTTGTCCGTGATCCGGCCCGGCACGGGCCCGGATACGCGCGGGTCCCTGATCGCCCAGGACGGGTGGCTTGAAGGCGGTTCATCTCCCGGGTTGCGGGTGATTTAATCCAAGGATGTCGTTTTGTTCCGACCGAAACGCCCGATCGGCGCCGTTCCGGAGGCGCCGACTCCCGCCCGATTTGCCGGGGCGCCTCCGGGGGTTGAAAAATCGTTTCAGCCCGCCCATCCCGGCGGCCGCTCCGAAGAAAACCGACCCGGCCTCCCGGTCCGGGCGCGGCTTTTTCCAGATCGTAAAAAACCCTGACACCGGCGGAGGGCCGTTCCGATCGGTAGTTCGGCCCCGGACACGTATCTTCACCAATTATAATGAGTTGCGTATTCATTCCCCCTGCTTTGGCCTTGGCATAATCGTTGCTCCTTAAGGGGGCACGGCATGGGTCTTTCGTCGGATCGGCTGAAGAATCACTTCTTTCCGTGGTCCTGAGCGCGTTGAACCGAATGGATTTCAGGAATGAGCCGGCCGAATCCGATGGTTCTCGGGCGCGTGAATCGTTACGAGTGGATGAGGGATGAAGCCGCGAGGTCATAATGTCCGCCGCTCCGGAGATTGCCGACAAGCTGAAGCTCCTGGTCGCCGATGACGAGGAGCGAATCCGCTACGGTCTGAACCGGACCCTGTCCGCCCGGGGTTACGACGTCGTCACGGCGGAAAACGGTCGGGCGGCGCTCGAGGTCCTGCAAACCGAGCCGGTGGACGTGATCCTGCTGGACCTGAAGATGCCGGTCATGTCCGGGGAACGGGTCCTCGAGGTGGTGCACGCCGAGCACCCGGAGATCGTGGTCATTGTCATCACCGGGCACGGCAGCATCGACAGTGCCGTGGAATGCATGAAAAAAGGGGCTTACGACTTCATCAC
>JAHJTB010000390.1 GCA_018830135.1 Pseudomonadota bacterium
CCGACGGCATGGCTCTGGCCCGGGAATACAAGCCCCGGGTCATGATCGACCTGGCCACCCTGACCGGGGCCTGCGCCGTGGCCCTGGGCAACCGGATCGCCGGTCTGTTCGGCAACGAGCCGGGCCTGGTCGAAGCCCTCCGGGAGGCCGGACGGGCGTCGGGGGAAACGGCCTGGCCCATGCCCTTGTTCGAACCCTATTTCGAGATGCTCAAAAGCGAAGTGGCCGACTTTCAGAGCGCCGGGTCCCGGTACGGCGGGGCGATCTCGGCGGCCCTGTTCCTCAAACAGTTCGTCGGCCAGACCCCCTGGGCCCACATCGATATCGCCGGCCCCAGTCGGGCCGATAAGGCCTCGCCGGACACGCCGGCCGGCGCGACCGGATTCGGGGCCGGGCTGCTGCTGCGCTACCTGCGAGACCTGGCGGCCGGCGGCAAGCGCGCCTGATCCTGGCGGATCGAGGACGGGGGCGACCGGAAACCCCTGTTAATTTGATTAGTCGAACATGCCGGGCGGGCGCATTCCCCTCGGTTTGCCGCGGGGCGCTTCAACTTTTTTTCCGGGTATTTTCGGGGGATGTCCGCCACGGGCGCCTCGACGGGGCGAACACAGGAAATAATAAAAAAATCCTTGACATAGTGGTTGACTTTCACTAAGATGCCAACTTTCGGCGGCAAGCTTAATCAGGCTGGTCCCGCACCGAACCAAATCGTCCATACGCCACTGAAGGGGGCCGGTCCTCGAAGGGCCGCGGGGCGGTTCATTTTATTATAGATGGGCAGGTGATACCGGAGTGAGCAATCAGACGGGCATTGAGGTTGTTGTCAAGGACAACGACGTCGATCAGGCCATGAAAGCCCTGAAGCGCAAGATCGCGCGGGACGGGCTCCTCAAGCAACTCAAATCGAAAAAGGCCTACGAGAAGCCCAGCGAGAAGCGCAAGCGCAAGCTCAGGGAGTCGAAGCGCCGTATTCGCAAGGCCATGGCACGCCGCGCCAAGCGCGCTACAAGAGGCTGACCCGACTCGGGTACACCGATCGCGAACCAATGAAACGCCCCGGATTCCGGGGCGTTTTTTTGTCCCGGTTTCCTGGTCTGAAACGAAACCGGGCACGCTGAACAATCCGGGTTATGCGGCTGACAGAAGGGCGGCCAGGGCCTGTAAGACCGTCTCGGGCGCGGGCCAGGCGCCCGGGGCGGCCGGCGGTTGAACCAGGCCGACCCGTGGACCGCGCGGCGCCCATCGGCGGGGATCGGTCGGGCCGAAAACCGCCAGGGTCGGCCCGCCCAGGCGAGCGGCCAGGTGAGTCATGCCGCTGTCGTGTCCGGCAAAGGCCCGGCTCGAAGCGATGAATCCGGCGGCCGTTTCCAGGGTCAGTCCGGAGACGGCCAAGGCGCCGGATTCGATTTTTTCCGCCAGGCCGGCTTCGGCCGGGCCCAGGAGAAAGACCGGTTGCAAGCCCAGGGCCGGTCCGGTTTCCCGGGCCAGGGCCATCCAACTTTCCAGGGGCCAGTTCTTGTGCGCGCCTCCGCTGCCGGGGGCCAGGACCAGGGCGTTTGACGAATCGATGCCCTTTTCAGCGGCCAGGCGGCGCGCCGATTCGAGGCCGGATTGCGTGGCCCTGACCCGGACCTCGAAGGGGACGGGCCGGACGCCCGTGGAGGCGAACATCCAGTCGGTCAGGTGCACGGGCGGGGTCTCGGGCGGACGGGACGGCGCGGTCAGAACGGGCGTCAGCCCCAGCCGGGCCAGAGAGCCCACCAGGACCTCGGCCGGGTCTCGCGTCACCACCAGGGCGGCGGCGTGCCGGGCCAGAAAGCCGGCCATCCGCTCCGAAACCCGGGGCGGGTCGAGGTGGAGTCCGGCCCAGTCGGCCCGGTCCACGTCGGCCAGCCCGGAGACGAAAGGCTGGTTGGCCAGAAGGCCGAGCACGGCCGGACTGCCGGCCAGGGTCATCCGGGGCAGACGGAAATGAGCGGGCAGGGCGGCCAGAAAGGGCAGGGCCAGGAGCACGTCCCCCAGGGCCCCGCGATGGACGACCAGCAGGCCCCGGTCTTTTCCCGGGGTTTTCAACCGTCCTTGCGCGTCCAATCGTACGGAATATCGTTGTCGTGGGGATCGAGGCGGATTTCGTCCGGGTTCTCGTAATGGTAGACTTCGCTGACCACGTTGATGATGTAGGCCTCCTGCTCGCTGACGCACTTCCAGCCGTGCTGGAGGCCGGCAGGCACGCGGACCAGGCAGGGGTTGTGTTCGCCGATGAAGAACTCGTTGACCCGGCCGCGCGTGGCCGAGTCGGCCCGGCCGTCGTAAACGACCAGCTTGATCATGCCTTTGACGCAGGTGATATGGTCGGTCTGGAGGGCATGGGCGTGCCAGCCCTTGGTTACGCCGGGAAAGGTCGTCGAAAGATAGACCTGGCCGAACTTTTCGAAAAAGGGGTCGTCGGCCCGGAGCATTTCCATGAGGCGTCCGCGTTCATCGGGGATCACTTTGAGTCGTTTGACCAGTACGCCGTCGATCAGTTCCATCTTGCACCCGCTTGATCCATGGTGTATGGACCGGAGCATAACACATCGAACCGGAAAGGGGAGGGCAAAATTGAACCGCGTCGGAATATACCCCGTCCAGAAAGGACTTTACGCCGACGAACGAGGCTGGGCCGCCTTTCCGTTCCAGGCCGGCCTGGAACGAACGCCCCTCGGAATCGACCTGTCCAGCCTGCACGCGGTCATGACCGAGCCGGGCGGGGTGCGGGGCAACCATCGCCACCCGGAATCGGCGGAGTGGCTTTACGTGCACGGGGGCGTCTTCGATCTGTATTGGGAGGAGGACGGGCGGCCGTGTTCCGCCAGCCTCCAGGGGCCGCACCTGATCCATGTCCCGGCCGACACGGCCCATACCCTGCGCAATACCGGCCCGGCGCCGCTGTTTCTGGTGGCTTTCCGCGAGACGGCCGTCGGGGAACCGCACACGGTGGGGGCGCCCCTGGTATAGAACGAGGTCGGCTCCCGGACCCTTCGGGTCGGGTCAAACGGCGTTTTTCGGTTTCGGATTGCCTCCCGGTCGGTTATAATGATCATCACGGCGGCGGTAAATTCCTCTTTAATCAAGCAGGCGAATCGCGGGGAAGTTCGATCATGACCCTGCAAACCGATTCTCGAACCGGTCGGGGCTACCACGGGGAGATACTCCATGTGGACCTGTCCTCGGGCCGGACGGAGTTCGAATCTCTTTCCGACGACTTTTACCGTCGCTGGCTCGGCGGGCTGGGGCTGGGAGTCAAGGTCCTCTGGGACCGCATCCAGCCGGGCGCGGACCCCTTGGGCCCCGGCAACGTGCTCGGGTTTGTCACGGGTCTGCTGACGGATACCGGGACCCTGTTTTCCGGCCGCTTCATGGTCGTGGGCAAGTCTCCCCTGACCGGCGGCTGGGGCGACTCGAACTGCGGCGGGTATTTTTCCCCGTTTTTGAAAAAGTGCGGCCTGGACGGCCTGTTTTTCCACGGCGCCTCCGAAAGTCCGGTTTACGTGTTTCTGGACGGGGAGCGGGTCGAGGTTCACGAGGCCTCCGACCTGTGGGGGCTGGACGCGGTGGAGACGGACCGGGCCTTGAAGGCCCGGCACGGCCGTTCGGCCCAGGTCGCCTGCATCGGTCCGGCCGGGGAGAAGCAATGCCGTTTCGCCGGCATCCTGACCGACGGCGGCCGGTATGCCGGCCGGAGCGGGCTGGGCGCGGTCATGGGGTCCAAGCATCTCAAGGCCGTGGTCGTGGCCGGCCGAAAAAAGGCGGGCCTGGCCGACCGGGAGGAAATGGGCCGGCTGACCCGGGCCTTCCGGCGGCGGATCGAAGGCGGCCGGGGCATGCGTCGTCTGCTGGGCGACCGTCTGCTGGGCTTTATGGGCTGGCTGACCCGGAAGAACCCGATTTACACCAGGCAGCCGGCCGATCTGTTCCGCCAGGTGCTGGGCAAGTACGGCACCGCCGGTCTGACGGCCCTGAGCGCCGAGTCCGGAGACAGTCCGATCCGGAACTGGGGCGGCGTGGGCCACCTGGATTTTCCGCTCAAGCGGTCCCAGAAGATCGGGGCCGAAGCGGTCATCCGGTACGAGGTCAAAAAATACGGCTGTTATTCCTGTCCGGTCAAGTGCGGGGGCCTGGTCAAGGTCCCGGACGGGCCGTGGCCCATCGAGGAGATGCACAAGCCGGAGTACGAAACCGTCTGCGGATTCGGCGGCCTGCTTCTCAATGACGACCTGCATTCGATCTTCAAGCTCAACGACCTGGTCAACCGGGGCGGGCTCGACTCGATCTCCTGCGCCGGCGTGGTGGCCTTTGCCATCGAATGCTTTGAAAACGGGCTGCTGACCCTGGAGGATACCGGCGGGCTGGAACTGGGCTGGGGCCGGGCCGAGGCCGTGATCGGGCTGGTGGAGATGATCATCGAAAGGCGGGGGCTGGGGGATGTGCTGGCCGAAGGAGTCCGCCTGGCCGCGGAAAAAATCGGCCGGGGTTCGGAGCGCTTCGCCGTGCACTGCGGCGGGGTCGAGGCGCCGATGCACGATCCCAAGTTTGATCCGGGATTCGCCCCGATCTATCACTGCGATCCCACGCCGGGCCGGCATACCACCGCCAGTTACACCTATCTGGACCTTCAGCTTCTGGAAAAACGATACAGCCGGGCCCCGAAAATCCCGGGACTGACGACCTTCAAACAGCGGCACACGTACGAAAACACCGGGCCGGCCCTGGCCGCGTGCTCGGCCTTCAAGATGCTCATCGACGGTCTGGGACTCTGCCTCTTCGGGGTCAGCGTGGGCGGGGACATGCCCATAGCCGGCTGGGTCAACGCGGCGACCGGCTGGGACCTGACCGACGAGGACTGCCTGACGGCCGGCGAGCGGATCATGGCCCTCCGGCAGGCCTTCAACGCCCGCGAGGGACTTGAACCGGTCAGGGACTTCAAACCCCACGGCCGGATTTACGGCCGGCCGGCCCTGGAAAAAGGGCCGGCCCGACACGTGACCATCGATATCGAAACCATGGCCGGCAGCTACTGCGAGGCCCTGGGCTGGGACCCGCGAACCGGCCGGCCGACCCGGGACGGCCTCGAGCGCCTCGGGCTGTCCGATGTGGCCGAAGTCCTCTATCCGGCGGGCTAGGCCCTCGATCGGGATCACGGTCCGAGTGGGCGGCGTGTTCGCGGGCGGACCGGCCGTCAACCAGGCCGAGGTGACTCTCGAATCCGGAGCGACCCTGAAAACCGTACTCAAGAAAGCGGACGCGGCCCTGGGCCTGAAAAGGCCGAGGATTTTCAAGGCGGCCCTCAAGCAGCGCCTGCCCCTGGTCCTTCTGCTCAACGGCGATCGGGTGGACTTGCCCGAAGACCTGGAGCGCGTCCTGCGGGACGGGGACGGGGTCACGGCGCTCATGCCTTTGAGCGGCGGCTGAAACACGAACCGGGCCCGGAGGCCCGCACCCCGATTCAGGAGGTCGAATCATGGCAGACGAGGTGTATTACCGTTTGGCCAAGGTCCTGGACAGCCTGCCCCAAGGCTTTCCCGCCACGGACAGCGGCCTGGAAATCCGGCTCTTGAAAAAGATTTTCACCGAGGACGAGGCCGACCTGTTCTGCGACCTGCGGCTGACGCTCGAAACCGCCGAAGAGATTTCCAAACGGACAGGCCGCCCGCTCGAAGGCCTCGATGACCGATTGGTCTCGATGTGGCACCGGGGGGAGGTCTGGGGACAGGCCGTCGACGGCGTCAGGCGCTTCCGCATGATGCCCTGGATCGTGGGCATCTACGAATTCCAGATCGACCGCATGGACCGGGAGTTCTGCGAGATGACCGAGGAGTACAGCATGCACTTCGGCGCCGCCGCTGTCGGCTTCGGTCCGAGCATCATGCAGGTCGTTCCCGTGGAACGCCACGTCCCGACCGGGCAGCAGGCCCTGCCCTACGATCAGGTCTCGACCCTCATCGAAAACGGCCAGGCCTGGTGTATCAACGACTGCATCTGCAAAAAGGAAAAGGGCCTGATGGACAACCCCTGCGAAAAGCCCATCGCGGTCTGCCTGGCCATCGGGGATCAGGCCGGGGTGTTCGACGAAAGTCCCTGGGGCCGGGCCATCACCAAGGAGGAGGCCTTCCAGGTCCTGGAAAGGGCGGAAGAGGCCGGCCTGGTGCATTTGACCGGCAACGTCGAAACCGGCCACAATTTCATCTGCAACTGCTGCGGCTGCTGCTGCGGCGTGCTGGGGGCGATCAAGAACTTCGGACTGACCGATATAACCAATTCGAGGCATTACGCCGAGATCGATCCGGACCTGTGCACGGCCTGCGGGACCTGCGCGGACGAACGCTGCCAGGTCGCGGCCATTGAAGAGGCCGGGGAGGTCTACCGGGTCCTGACCGAAAAGTGCATCGGCTGCGGGCTCTGCGTGACCACCTGTCCCGCCGAGGCCATCGCGCTGATCCGCAAGCCGGAAGACCGGATCGTGATTCCGCCCCGGGACGAGGTCGCCTGGAACGACGAACGGGCCCGGCAGCGCGGCCTGGACTACAGCGCCTACAAGTAGGCGCGCGGCCGGGGGGGGCTGGCCGCGTTGGCCGCATGAGCTGAAACCGGTACGAACACGAGACAGGGAACCATTCAGTTATGGGCGGCGCCGTCGGACCGCCCTGTCGAGGCCTTTGCCCTCAGGACTCCGGCCGGCGCCTTTTCCATGGAGTCTGAGGGACCAGGGCGGCAGAGTCGTCCTTCGGACAAAGGCCGCGCGGGCGGCTGAAACATGATGTGCACCGGTTCACTGGAGCGTTACCGACACAGGGAGGAGCGAATCATGATCAACGGCGTTCATCACGTGGCCATTTCGACCGGCAACCTGGAAAGGGCCCTCGAATTCTACCGGGATATTTTGGGCCTGGATGTGGTCCTGGAAGGGGGCTGGGAAAAAGATACGCCGGCCGGGCGGATGGCCGACCGGATCACCGGCCTTCAAGGTTCGGCCACCCAAATGGCGATGCTCCGGGCCGGCAACGCCATGATCGAAATCTTTCAGTACGATTCCCCCGAGCCCGGGCCGGGCGATCCCGGGCGGCCGGTCTGCGACCATGGTCTGACGCATATCTGCCTGGACGTGACCGACGTGGACGCCGAATACAAGAGGCTGGAAGCGGCGGGCATGCGTTTTCACTGCCCGCCCCAGATGCTCGGGCGGGCGGTGAAAACGACGTACGGCCGCGATCCGGACGGCAACGTGATCGAAATCCAGGAGATTCTATGGCCGGAGAGCAAGATATCTCTCTGTCCGGCCCGGGCCAAAGGCGGGGGGAGCGAGGGCTGACGTTCTGAAAATGTTGGGTTAGGCTTCGCTAACCCAACCCGCACGACTGAAGTTCTGACAGGGACCTCAGGCCTCGCCCTTGTTGCGGCTGAGGCATTCGGCGAATTTCTGGATGATCTGCTTGTTGTGGTCCGTGCGTTCTTCGATGAATATCCGTTTCATGGCCTCGGCCGGCGTGAAGGCGTAGCGATAGGACCGGTGGCTGGTCATGCTGTCGAAGCGGTCGATGACGCTGATCAGGCGGGCCGGAAAGCTGATGTCCGCGCCCTTGAGTCCGCGAGGGTATCCGGAGCCGTCGGTGCGCTCCTGATGTTCGAGGATCATCTTGAGTTCGGCCTCGGTCAACCCGCCCTGCTGCCGCATGAGGTCGTAACCCAACTGGCAGTGCTTTCGGATCTCCCGCCAGTCCTCGTTGGTCAGGCGGTCCGTTTTCTGCAGGATATCCGACCGGATCCAGAGCATGCCCACGTCGTGAAACAGGGCGCCCATCCCCAGTTCCGCGATCCGGTCCGATTCGAGTCCCATAAACACGCCCAGGTTGATCGACAGGAGGCAGACGTTGGCCGAGTGATGAAAGACCGACGAACCGCTGGCGCCGATGTCCACGACCTCGTGGTAGGTCATCGGGTCGACCCGGATTCCGGACACGAGTTCCCGGACCAGATCGCGGGCGGCGGCCATGTATCCCGAATCGCTCGGCGTGGACAGAACCTTTTCCGTGACGCTGAGCGTCTTTTTGTACAGGGCGGTATTTCTCTGGTCGTGGTGGCGTTTCTGTTGGAAGACGGGCGAGGCCTTGACGGCCTGGGTGTATTCCTGGAATTCTTCCTTGTCCTGGCGGTGAATGAAGAGCTTTTCGACCTCACGTTTGGCCAGGGCCTTGAACATGCCGCTGGTCAAAACCGTGTTCTTCCTGATGACCCGTTTCAGATACGATCGCTGGGTCTTCTTGTTGAATATCTGGAGAAACACGGCAAAAGAGAAAAACTGTCCGGGCAGGAGGTCGGCGAAGTCGATACCTTCGAATCCGGCCGGGACGCCTTCCTCGGTGGGGACCTCCTCGGCCGACAGGGCGTTTTCCGGGGGCTGGGAGGCCGCGTCCAGGTCCGGGGTGGATTCATATTCGAGAAGTTGTTGAATTTCTTCAGGGAGCGGGCCGTCATAGTTCATATGGTTGCGAACGGCCCGGAGCAGTTCCTTGGTGGACAGGGGTTTGGTCAGAAACTCGACCGCCCCCAGTCTCATGGCCTGAACCGCCGTATCGATGGTCCCGAATCCGGTCAGGACGACGACCGGCAGTTTCGGGTCCAGGGACCGGATGGTCGACAGGGTTTCCAGGCCGTCCCGACGGGGCATTTTGAGGTCGGTGATGACCAGATTCAGGTCCAGGCCCACAATGGCGTCTTCCACCTTGAGCGGATCGACGAGACCGACCACCCGGTAGCCCGCTTTGGAAAGGACCTTGTGGATCGCCTTGACCACGGCGGGTTCGTCATCAATGACCAGGACGCGGGGCCGGGTCTGAAGCAGGGCCCCGTCCAGGGAGCCGTTCGTCGGGCTGGGGCCGTTGGCGGCCGTTTCGAGTCGTGTCATAATAGTCAATTATAGGGGCTTGCCGAGCGGTTTACAAGCATTCTGAACACCTCGAACGTTTTTCTTGCAGCCCTCTCGGACCGGAGGCCTTCAGGGGCCGGCGGAGCGGTTTTTTCAGTCCGGGGCGATCATGTTCCGGACCGTATCGAGCAGGGCTTCTTCGGTGATCGGCTTGCGAAGCAGGGGCGGGTCCGGCGGGCCCGTTTCGTCCGGCCCGGGGTCCGGTCCGGGATATCCGGACATGAAAAGCACCTTGAGGTCCGGGCGCAGGCGGCTCAGACGCGAGGCCAGCTCATGACCGGACATCCTGGGCATGACGATATCCGTCAGGACCAGGTGCAGGGGGCCGGTGTGTTTTTCCACGATTCCGAGGGCTTCGGGGCCGTCCGGGGCCTCGATGACGGCGTACCCTTTCCGGGTCAGAAACCGGGCCAGGGACCGGCGCAGCAGATTATCGTCCTCGACTAGAAGAATGGTTTCCGCCTGGCCGAGTCCGGAGGCGGCTTCGACGGCTGAATCATTCTCCGTGAAGACCGGCCCGAAGGTGCAGGGGAGATAGATCGTGAACCGCGTTCCTTCTCCGGGCCGGCTATCCACCGTGATGTGGCCGTTGGCCTGGCTGACGATGCCGTGGACCGTGCTCAGCCCCAGGCCGGTCCCCCGGCCGACCTCCTTGGTCGTGAAAAACGGCTCGAAAACGCTCTTTTGCGTCGCTTCGTCCATGCCGATCCCGGTGTCCGAAACCAGAAGCCGGACGTAATCGCCGGGGCCGGACTTGGGCAGGACCGCCGAGTCCTGGGCGGTCAAGGTCACGTTCGAGGCTTCGATGGTCAGGCGGCCGCCCTGGGGCATGGCGTCCCGGGAGTTGACCACCAGATTGAGCATGACCTGTTCGATCAGGGCCGGGTCCGCTTCGACCGGCCGCAGGTCCGGGGCCAGGTCCAGGACCAGTTCGATGTCTTCGCCGATCATCTTGCGCAACAGCTTTTCCAGGTCGGAGATGACCCGGCCCAGGTTCAGGCTGGACAGACGGATGGTCCCCTTGCGGCTGAACTGAAGAAGCTGCCGGGTCAGGGCCGAGGCCTTGTCCCCGGCCTGGATGATTTCCTCGACTTCATCCTGAAACGGACTGGCCGGGTCGAGCTCATCAGCGAGCAGGTCGGCGTTCAGTTTGATGACGTAAATCAGGTTGTTGAACTCATGGGCCACGCCGCCGGCCAGCCGGCCGATGGTCTCCATTTTCTGGGACTGGTAGAACCGGGCTTCCAATTCGGCCCGTTCCCGTTCCGCCTGTTTCCGGGCGGATATGTCCCGGGCGATGCACAGGACCAGGACCTCCCCTTCGATCCGGACCGGGAAGGTGGTGATTTCCACCTCGAGGGGGAGGCCTTGCTTGCGGATAAAGGCCAGCTCATCCGGACCCGTGGTGTGGCCCATGCGGTTTTCCGCCAATATCTCCGCGGCTCTTTGTTGTTGTTCGGGACTGAACAGGGCCAGGGTGGTGAAGGTCCAGCCGATGATTTCGCTTTTTCGGTATCCGGTATGGCTTTCGGCCGCCGGGTTGCAGTCGATGACCCGGCCCTGGAGGTCCTTGAGGAAATACGCATCCGGCGCCGACTCGAACAAAATCTTGAGGCGCTCCCTGGAGTCCTTCAACTCCACCTCCGCCCGTCTGCGCCCGGTAAAGTCCCGCAAAACGATCAGGCGGCCGATCAGGTGGTCCCTCCCGTTATGGATGGGTGAAATCCGAAGATCGTAATGGAGTTCTTCCAGACCCGGTTTCAGAACGATCTCGGCGTGGGCCTCCATGTCGTGCCGGTAGCGTTCGATCAGGTCGGGCCGGGCGGAGAAGACCCGGGCGCCCGGCTGGCCGACTGCTTCGGAGGCGGAAAGCCCGGCGATCTGTTCAGCGGCCGGGTTCATGCCCACGACCCGGTTGTCCAAGTCCAGGACGAATACGCCATCGGGTATGTTGGCGAACACGGTTTCCCGGGCCACGGGCACGATGTCCGAAATCCGGAAGCGAACCAGGCCCCAGGCCAGGACCAGGCCCGTGACGTTGAAAGCGATGGGGGTCAGGTCCAGGTTGGGCCAGGGGCCGATCCGGGCATGGTACATGACGTTGGCCAGGGAGGGGATGAGCGTGCCGGTCAGCATGACCAGGCCCTGCATCCGGTAGATGCGCTCGGACTTGAGCAGGGCCCGGGCCAGCCAGATCGTGCTGAGCAGGATCAGCGTGTAGTTGTAGATCGCATGAACCCAGGACCAGGGGCCGTGGATGTAAACGCCGATGGGGACCAGGCCGCTCCGGTCCAGCCATATCCGGGACCAGACGAGATGGTGGGCTTCGTTGGTCCAGGCCAGGATGAGAGTGATGATCGGGATGATGGACAGCAGGATCACGTTCCGGGGTCTGACCCAGGCCCCCCGGCCGGTGTATTGCAAGGTGAAGATCAGCAGGGTGATCGGTAAGGTCACGATGCCCAGGTACTGGATTTTGGCCAGAATGATATTGAGCGCCAGGTTCCCGTAAGCCCGGCTGATGGCCCCGGTGATGGCCCACTCGGCCGCCGCGCCCAGCAGAATCATCAGGGCCTTGGTCCCCGGCGCGGCCCGGCGCGGCCAGAGCCAGATCATGACGATCAGCGAAACGACGCCGGCTATGAATGGCGGCAGCCAGTAAGGCAAGGAAGCGGACACGGCGAGACCTCCCGTCTCTGGTCAAGAGGCTGATTCCATGGAACGGCCGATTGGTTGTCCAGCGGCCGCCGATTCGGGAATGAAGTCGAAACCGGTTGCGAATTTCAAACAGCGGCTGGATCGAAACACCCGAAGCGTCACCATGAACATTCTAATATCAAGCCGCCGCGGCCGCCAGACATTTTTAACCCGGACACGGGTTGCGGCGCGGGTGATTTGGTAATTGCCGGCATCGAGGTGGTCCGCGGTGTTGCGGGTTTCGAAGCAGGGCCGGGATTGCCGAGGCCTCCCGTTCTCTCCACCCCGCCCCCCCCGCCCCCCATCCGTTTTTACGAGTATCCGTCCTTCGGGAAGCCCGAAGGTTATGGGGTTTAGAAACGGGTCCCGCTGATGGGGCCGCCCTCTTTGGGAATCACTTCCGTCTGCCCGCCTTCGGTGGGCTCACCCGCCTCCGGAGGGGTGAGGGTCTTGCTTCGTCTCGCAGGCCAAACCATGTTCATCCTTAGCCTGGGCCCGGCTTTTCGGGCATGATGTTTCTTACGAGGACCAGCGGGACAGGGCATTGACGCCGCAATCGATGTCTTGTATGGTTTTCAAAATATTCCAGACGGATACATTGAGGCGGCCTTCCGGGATGCCCCTGGATGGTCCGCCGGACCTACAAGGGAAAGCCGAACCGGAATGACGGATCAAAATTCAAAATACTATTTTTGCAAGCAAAACGCACAAGCCGCCATCGAGGCCATGGAACGGGGCGCCTCCCGGGTCGAACTGTCGATGGACCTGAACCTGACCCATGGTTCATTCGAAATCAACCAGGACGCGCTGATCCTCGATCCGGGCAACCGGATCGACAAGCCGGACCTGCGGGCCATCGCCCAAAAGGACAACAAGGTCTTCGTCCTGGAAGACAATGCCTTGCGGATACTGGAATACGGCGACCACTACTATTACAAGCTGGTGCCCACGGATTTCGCCCCAACCCTGGAGATCAGCGGCATTCGGATGCATCGGTCCAAAGACTATGATCCGTTCCGGGACGCCGAGTTGAAAGCCCGGGAGGCCGTTCGTCCGGGCGACGCCGTGCTCGATACCTGCGGCGGACTGGGTTACACCGCCATCTGGGCCGCCCGGATCGGGGCCGGGGCGGTGGTTTCGGTGGAAGTCGACGAGTACGTCCGGAAGATCAGGCGGGAAAATCCCTGGTCCCGCCCGCTTTATGAGGAGCGGATCGTTCTGGTGGAACAGGACGTGGCGGAATATATCCAGACCGTTCCCTCCGGGGCCTGCGACTCGATCATACACGATCCGCCAAGGTTTTCTCGGGCCGGCGAACTGTATGGCGGCGTTTTCTATTCGGAACTGTACCGGGTATTGAAAAGGCAGGGCCGCGTTTTTCATTATACCGGCAATCCCTATGTGGCCCGACGAGGGGACTCGTTTTATCTGAATGCTCAAAAGCGGCTCAGGAAGGCCGGTTTCAACAAGGTCATGCCCCGGCCCGATCTGTTGGGGCTCCTGGCCGTAAAAACCTAGGAATGGGGGCCGTTGTTTACAAGCTGTATAAAAAAAGAGGGTATGTCATGCTATGTTTGTACAGTTTGCAGGCAACGTCGCCCCTTCTTCATAACGGGCGATCCTTGTTGACAGTTCGCGGCCCCCGTATTAATACTATTCGGGATTTCGTTTTTCTGGAGTTTGAGTTGACGAACGGCGGGTCGGATGGGCCCCGCCGGGAACTCCACTGTGTGTCCGAGAAAAAGGCGGCGGAAAGGGGGCACCGTGACAGCCACGACCAGGGATGGGCGAAGCCCGCCTGTCCAATGATTGATTGATCGGGAGGAGGCCTTAATGTCCGAAGGGCGTGAAAGTACGATTTTGGTGGTGGATGACAATCCGCAAAACATTAAAATCCTGTCCACGATCCTGAAGTCCGAATATCGTGTCAAGGCCGCCCGAACCGGGGAAGAGGCGCTCAAGCTCGTTTTTTCCGATGACCCTCCCGACCTGGTGCTTTTGGACATCGTCATGCCGGGCATGGACGGGTACGACGTCTGCCGACGGATCAAGGACGACGCCGCGACCCGGGACATCCCGTTGATATTCGTCAGCGCTTTGCGGGATGACGAAGACGAGACCAAGGGCCTGGAACTGGGGGCCAACGACTACATCACCAAGCCCTTCAGCCCGCCGATCGTGAAATCCCGGGTCAGGACCCATCTCCGCCTCAAGCACGTTCAGGAGAGCCTGGAGGAGCAGAACCGGGTCCTGGTGGACAACGTTCGGGCCTTCGCCCAGATCGGCCTGGCCTTGTCCGGCGAAAAAAATCTGAACCGGCTTCTGGAGTCGATCGTCGACGAGGCCCGGGCCCTGTGCCATGCCGACGCCGGCACGCTGTATATCATGGATGACGACGGCAAGCATCTTCGGTTCGAAATCCTGCAGAACGAGACCATGGGCACGCGGCTGGGCGGCACGAGCGGCCAGCCGGTCGACCTGCCCAAAGTGCCCCTCTATATGGACGGCGAGCCCAACAAGGCCAATGTCTCGTCCTATGCCGCCCTGACGGGCAAGACGGTCAACATCGAAGACGTTTACGAGGCGGAAGGTTTTGATTTCACCGGCCCCCGGAACTACGACCATGCCACGGGCTATCGGTCACGGTCCATGCTGGTCATTCCCTTGAGGAATCACGAGGACGACATCATCGGTGTGCTTCAGCTTCTCAACGCGCAGGACCCGGCCTCGGGGACCGTGGTCCCGTTTTCTTCCGACTTCGAGGACCTGGTGGCCTCCCTGGCCTCCCAGGCCGCGGTGGCCCTGACCAACACCGAACTGATCCACGACCTCAGGGCCTTGTTCTATTCGTTCATCAAAAGCATCGCCATGGCCATCGATGAAAAATCGCCCTATACCGGCGGCCACATCGACCGGGTCGTGGAACTGACCATGATGATCGCCGAGGCGATCAACCAGGCCGAGAACGGCCCCTTCCGGGATGTACGCTTCACCGACGACGAGATCGAAGAACTGCGCCTGTCGGCCTGGATGCACGACGTGGGCAAGATCGTCACCCCCGAGTACGTGGTCGACAAATCCACCAAGCTCGAACACATCGTCGATCTTATCCAGCTGATCGAAATGCGCTTCCACTGCATCGGGCAGTCCGCGGAAAACCGCTTCCTCAAGCAGAAGGTCGAACTGCTCGAAGGCGACCGGGCCGATGAGGCGCTTCTCGCCCAGCTCGAGGCGGACATGACCTCGGAACGGCAGGCCATCCGGGACGACCTGGCCTTCCTCAAGGATGTCAACTCCTCCGGGGCCTTCATGACCGACGACAAGGTCGAACGGGTCCGTTCCATCGCCTCCCGGATTTATCGGGCCGGCGCCATTGAACACCCCTACCTGACCGAACACGAAGTCGAGAACCTGTGCATCCGCAAGGGGACCCTGACCGACAAGGAACGCCTGATCATCGAGAACCACGCCCGGATGACCACCGAGATTCTCAAGCAGCTGCCTTTCCCCAAATCCCTGGCCCGGGTCCCGGAGTTCGCCGGCTCCCACCACGAAAAGCTGGACGGGTCGGGGTATCCCCAGGGCCTGACCGACAAGGACCTGCCCCTCCAGTCCAGAATCATCGCCCTGTCCGACATCTTCGAGGCCCTGACCGCCGGGGACCGTCCCTACCGCAAGCCCATGAAGCTGTCCCAGGCCATCAAGATTCTGGGCTTCATGAAAAAGGACCGCCATATCGATCCGGACGTCTTCGACCTGTTCCTGGGCCAGAGCCTGTTCCTCAAGTACGCGGAACAGGAGCTGAACCCGGAACAGATCGACCCGGTGGAACAGACCGGAACCGCCTGAGACGGGCAGGGGTCCGGCCGCTCCTCGGCTCCCCGTTTCTCCGAAAGACAATTCCGAGGCCGGTCCGGCATGGACCTTTCAAGGTCCGATATTGGGCCGGTCTTCTCGCCCCGGCATTCTCCGGCGTTGCTTATAGATAGGGCCGCTGACTCGCGGCAAGCAGGTCGCGGGATTGTCAGCATTTGGAGCACTTGTAAGCATCCGGCTCATTCAAACCCGCCTGAGGCGGGTGAATCCGCCCGAGGCGGGCGGCAGGTGGCGGAGAGGGGGGGGCCGGTCCCGGACGGCCAGGCAGACTCCTGACCTGACAGGCGCATTAAGCTGTTGCATTTTAGAATATTGGCTGGCATTCTCGAACCCAGGGGCAATACCGATCTTGAATCATGCTTTTTCCCGCTCGGAGGTTACCCAATGAACCAGGCAGACAAGTCCTTTCAGGAGGCTTGCCCCCGGAGTGTAATCGTCGAAGACGGGGCTTTCGGCAATGCGTAAGCCCGGATGGTTTCCCCCCCAGTCCATCCGACTGAATCTTGGCCTCATCGTCCTGGCCGCGATTGCGCCGATTGTGGCCGTCCTCCTTTTTTCCGGCCTGGAACGCAGGAACCATGAGATCGAGTCAGCCAAGGAGGATGCCCTTCGACTGGCCAATTCATTCGCCAGTCAGCAGGAGCGCATGGTTTCAGGCGTCCGGCAGTTGCAGAACACCCTGACTTTGCTTCCGGCAGTTCAGAACCGTGACCTCGAAGCCTGCTCCCGGATATTCGAGAAACTGCTCCAGACCAATCCGATGTTCGGCAATATCACGCTTGTCAATCCGGATGGGAAGGTGGCGGCCTCGGGGCTGCCTTTGACCAAGGCAAACTTTGGCGATCAAAAGCAAGTCAGGGAGGCGATCGAAAACCGGGAATTCTCGGCCGGCGAATATATTATCGGCCGGATCAGCGAGGTGCCGATAATCGCCTTCGCCAGCCCGATTATTGATTCCAAAGGCCTGCTGACCGGGGTAATAACCACCAGCCTGAGACTGGATCAATTCGCCCGGCAGTTTGAGAATGCCTCCCTGCCCGACGGTTCCATTTTTTCTATGCTGGACCACAAGGGCGTTCGCCTGTGCTATCACCCCCCGAATGAAAAAGCGCCGATTGGCAAGCCGATTCTCCCTTCCTCCTGGGCCGGGTATTCGACCGCAACCCAAGAGGGCCTGTCCCGGCATACCGGCATGGATGGGGTCATCAGATACTATGCCTTCCGCCAGCTCCGAATAAAACCGGACGATCCTCCCTACATGGTTGTGGTCGTCGCCATTCCTGAATCGGTCGCTCATGACAAGGCCGACGCCCTGACCAGGAAATATCTGATCTGGTTGGCCGGGGCCTTCCTGTTGTCCTTGCTGGCGGCGTGGACCTTGGGCAAGCAAGGGATTATCCGGCGGCTCAATGCCCTGGGCGCATTGGCCGCCCGCCTCGGAAACGGTGAATTGGAGGCCAGAACCGGCCTGAGTGAAACCACGGGCTCGCTGGGATTGGTGGCCAAGGCCTTCGATGATATGGCATCCGCTCTTGAAGCCCGGGAAGCCGAGCGTCTGGAGGCAATAAAGGCGCTCAGGGACAGTGAAGACCGTCTTGTAAAAGCTCAACGGGTGGCCAATGTAGGTAGTTGGGAATACGATATTTCAACCGGAAAAGTATGGGGGTCTGAAGAAGCATTTCGAATCTATGGTATCGACAGAAAAACCGAATATCTTCCTCTCGATGAAGTTGAGCGCCACATCATAGATGCCGATAAAGTAAACCAGGCATTGGCGGAACTGATAACCGAGAATATAAATTATGATATCGAATATAAAATCAAAAACCAAAACAGCGGTGAGCTGACAGCCGTACAATCAATTGCCGAACTGGTTTGTGATGCAAGTGGCCATCCGGTTAAGGTTATAGGGGTCCTCCATGATATCACCGATTCGAAAAATAAGGAGGAAGAACGGATCAAACTTCAAACCCAACTCCAACAGGCTCAGAAGATGGAGTCAGTCGGCACGTTGGCCGGCGGCATTGCCCACGACTTCAACAACCTGCTCCAGGCCATCAACGGCTACACCCAGCTGCTGTTGATGGAGAAATCGAAAAAAGACCCGGACCGGCCGAAATTGAAAGAGATTGAAAAGGCCGGTTCCCGGGCGGCTCAACTCGTCCGGCAGCTGCTCCTGTTCAGCCGCAAGGCGGAAGCCGATCGCCGGCCGATAGACCTCAACGAAGAGGTGGAGCAGGCCCGCCGGCTGCTGGAACGCACGATTCCCCGGATGATAGACATCACACTTCATTTGGGCGCGGACTTGTGGACGGTCCTGGCCGACCCGGTCCAGATGGAGCAGGCCCTGTTGAACCTGGGCAGCAACGCCGCCGACGCCATGCCGGATGGAGGCGGACTGGTTATCGAAACCCAAAACATCACCCTGGACGAGGAATACACCAGCAGCCACATGGGAGCACAACCCGGTCGATACGTTCTGCTTTCCTTCTCCGATACGGGCCACGGGATGGACAAGGAGACCATGGGGAAGATATTCGACCCGTTTTTCACGACCAAGGAGTTCGGCAAGGGGACCGGGCTCGGGCTGGCCTCGGTCTACGGCATCGTCAAGGGCCATGGCGGATACATCATGTGCTACAGCGAGTCCGGCCAGGGGACGACCTTCAAGATTTATCTCCCGGCCATGGAACAAGACGAGAAGGGTGAATCCGAGGAGGAGCAGGAAGACAGGCTGACAGGCGGCACGGAAACCATCCTGCTCGTGGATGACGAGGCGCCCATAAGGGACTTCGCCTCCCATGTGCTCCAGCACTTCGGATATCGGACCATGACCGCCTCGGACGGCCGGGAGGCGGTTAAAATCTACACGGACAAGAAGGACGAGATCGATCTGATCATTCTGGACATCGGTATGCCGGTCATGGGCGGGCATCAGTGCCTGGTGGAACTGCGGAAGGTCAATCCATCGGCCAGGGTGCTGATGGCCAGCGGCTATTCGATCAATGGCCACGCCAGGAAGGCCATTGAATCAGGGGCCATGGGGTTCATCTCCAAGCCCTACCAGCTCAATGAGTTGATTACCAGGGTCCGGGCCGCACTGGACGAAAAGAAGTGAGGGCGCGCGGTCCAGGAAATAAGGGATCACGATAGAACCCATCCGCCCGGTGACGGGAATGAGTCGGCGGGAAGCCCAGTGCGGATCGGGCCGGGAATGAGAAAAACCGGAGACCATTGACCAATGAACAAGAGACCGGCGATGAGGCAATATACAGGAATCGGCCTTAAGATGGCCGGTGTGGTCTCGGCGGTGCTGATTGCCGCGGCCTTGCTCGCTTGGTGGACGGTCGGGCAGGCGGAGGCGGTCGGGGCGGCGAGGGCGCAAGCGGTTTCCGGGGAGGCAGGGGACCGCCCTGTTTTATTCCTGGGCAATCAGTCCTTGCCGCCGATGAACTACATGAAAAACGGCAAGCCGACCGGCATTGTGGTTGACCTTGTCGAGTCGCTGGCGGAACGCATGCATCACCCCGTGAAAATTCAGCTTATGAACTGGAGCGAAGCCCAGCAACTCGTTCTCCAGGGCCGGGCGGACGCCCTGTTCCAAATCGACTCGAACCCGGATCGCCTGAAAGCACTTGATTTTTCGGAACCCCTGCTGGCCACGGAATTCACGATATTCACGTCCGCCGACCGTTATGGTATCGCAACCATGCGCGATTTGCGCGGCTTGAAGGTCGGAGTCGAAGAAAGGGGGTTACCGATTCTCTTGTTGAAAGAAGACCCTCAAATCGGAGTGAAAATCATTCCCGATTTCGTTCGGGGCTTCGGGATGCTGGCAACGGGTGCCGTGGATGCGGTGATCGCGGATCGGTGGGTTGGAAGCTATGTGCTGGCGGAAAACAACATTCAGGGCGTGAAGTTGATTGAAGAACCCATCAGCCGGAGCCATTCGGCAATTGCCGTGAAAAAAGGGGATAAGAATCTGCTCGAGGACATCAACGCGGCCCTGGCAGACATCCGGCGGGATGGGACCTACGACGGAATCATCGACCGCTGGCGGTCCAAGGAAGTCGTGTTCAAGACACGTGAGCAGTTGCGCAAACAAGTGTGGCTGCTTTCAGCGATCCTGGCGGCGTTGATCGTGGCTTTGATTGGGGTCGCCATGCTGGTCATGGAAATCCGGCGACGCAAGCGGGCGGAGGAGACGTTGCGGGAGAGGGAAGAGAAATTCCGCAGATTCTTTGAAGAGGATTTGACGGGTGACTTTATAACGAATGGAAATGGAACTATTATTGAGTGCAATTCCGCCTTCTTGAAAGTGTTCGGATACAAGGACCGGTCAGAAGTTATAAACCAAAATATTTCATCGTTGTACCAGGATCCATCGGAAAGAGACTTTATTCTCGATCAACTCAGGATGAACGGCAAGTTGGAAAACTACCAGACAACCAGAAAACATCAAAACGGTGGATGGATTATTGTCGAGGAAAATATTGCGGCAACTTTTGATAAAGACGGTAAGCTGACCGAGGTGAAAGGATATATCTATGATATCACCGACCGCAAGCGGGCCGAGGAGGAAAGAGAAAGGCTTATTGTCGAGTTGAAGACTGCTTTGGCTGAGGTGAAAACATTACGAGGTTTTATTCCTATTTGTTCCAGTTGCAAGAAAATTCGGGACGACGAAGGATACTGGCAACAAGTTGAAAAATATGTCCAGGATCGCTCCGACGCTCAGTTTAGCCACGGTATATGCCCGGAGTGCTTGAAAAAGCTATATCCGGAATTTTATCCGAATAATGAAAATTGATGGATATCCATGATATTCAAACTAGAATAGAATGGGTGTTCAACTATTGATACTGATGCCCTTGACAAGCGGATCGGCTTCCCGGGCCAGGAGTGGGGTCCTCCTTTGAAACACCCGATATCTTGAGCGGTCGTTTGTGCGGATCAATCCAAGATACTCCAGCTTTATCCTGAGCCCGGTGATTTCCATCGGGATGAGCTTTTTCATGTCCTTTGCCATGACCGCCATCCATACCTGCTTTTCCAGCGGGTTTCTTCTGAACTGGTTGCGCGGCTGGGGTATCGGGTTTTGCGTGGGCTATCCTACGGCCAGGATGTTTGTCCCCCTTGCCAGGCACGCCGTACACGTCGTGACCGACACAGACGTATGAACCAAAGGAGGGTCCCAGATGAAATATTTTCTTTCCCTTTTTCTTGTCCTGTCTCTTTTTCTGGGCCTTTCATGCGAGGCCGGCGGAGAAAGCCTGTCTTCGTGGAACAGGGACTTTCAAAACCAGCTTCAAGAGGCTGTCGCCATGAGGCGAAAGAGCGAACCGCTGGCCAATGGAACGCTTTACAGCCTGGGCCGGGCCTACATCCGGAAGAAATACGAAGATTGTCTTGTTATAATTGAGAAAAAAGGACTTAAGGCGGACAGCGAAACCCTGTTGCTCAAACAGGTCTACAAGTTTTTCAACTACTGCAACCCGCTCGGACTCGAACTTGCCCAGGGTATGCCCAAATTCGACGCGCCGGTGCGCTCGAACAATATCCTGCTGAAACGCTGGCAGGGTCTGTACGGGCAGGCCAGCGGCGATGCCACGGTCATGTTCGATTACGGCGATAAAATGTATGGGCCTCAGATATACGAACTCGGCCGGGCGCTTTTCCTGTATAAGCTCCATAGTCCGGCGCCAGGGCCGGAGGATCAGGAGTTCAGCCGGGAGCAGTGGAATGTCCTGCGGGCCGTTTTTCATATCATCAGTAACCTGAATTCGCCCGGTGGACCGAACCTGAGCTACGCCCCGGACTTTGCCCCCAATACGCGCCCTCGAAAACGCAAGGCAACTCGTTGGGCGGAGGTCGAGCGCACACTGCGCGATAACCTGGACGGGCTGGGAATGGGCAGCGGCCTGATATCCTTCCTGGTCGGCTCGCCCTCGGCCTGGACCGCGACTTCGGCGAAACTGGGTAAAAAACCATCCCGGGAGGCGATCATTGCCCTGGCTGCGCATGCCAACTCCGTATTGGCCAAAGCAGCCGGCGCCTCTATACGGACATCAAGAACGAGGAGGCCTCGCAGGCAAGTCCGTCGGGCGTTTTCGCCGATTTCGTCGACGGCGACGCTTACGCCTCGTTTCTGCCGCCGGCCATCCGCGTCGGTTTTCTCCGTACCGCCAATACGCCGGGCGAACTCGCGCCGGAGCGCATGGCCCGGTGTATGACCGGCTTCGAGGGCAACGCCCGGCTCTATGGGCTGGAAGGCTGGCAAGGGATCGGGAGGAAGTTTATGGGCGAACGGGGCGACAAGGCCGCGACGTTGGGCCAATTCGCCTCGTATCTGGACGATGCCTTTGTTTTACTGCGGCGGCCTGATGTGGGAAGCCGGGCCGATGAGCCCATGGAGGCGTTTTTAAAAGATGCGCAGGGGGAGGCAGGACTTGGGGATATTTTTACTGAGCTGAGCATCTTTTCAGTGTGGTAGGGATTTTTCGTCCGGATTTTATGACGGGCTCCGGGCGGAAATAGGAAGGTGATAACCGGGACACCCAAAATTCGGGTTAAGATGGGTGACTATAGATCAGCCCCGCCGGCCCCAAAAAGCAAAGCCCCCCCTGGAGGAGGCTTTGCTGCGCGGACCGCCTCTCTTCAGCCATGGCAGCAGGGCCGGCCGGAGCCGTACTCCCGCCGGCCGGCCCGGGCCAGACGGTCGATGAACCGGGCGATGAAGCCTTTCCCCTTGAGGTACCTCCCGGAATTCTGGTTGAATCGGGCCATGCACTCCGGGGAGCAGAAATAGTAGATATGCGAACCGCGGCGGACCTGGCGCGGCGTGCGTCCCGGATCGAGACGGGCGCCGCAGACCGGATCGACGACCTGGTTTTTTTCTTGAGACGTCATGATCGTTCCTCCATCTTCTTTTAACCCGGATTTTGCAGTCGGCTTTTACTGCGGTGCCGAAATGCGTGCTGCATCGCTCGTTTCCCGCTTTTTGACCTCGACGTATCCACTGATACGCCTGCGGCCAAAAACCGGTCCAACTTCGCGTTTCGCTATGCATTTCGACGCCTCGCTACGAACCCAACCGAAAAATTCGGGTTTAAAACCGATTCAGCATCCGGGCGGGCGCGTCGGCCCGCCCGGGAGTAGCGGTTATCGCCAGCAGTACCCGGCGCCCGGACCCCGACCGTAACCCGGACCGTAGGTCCTGTCCGCGTTCGGATTTTCCCGGCGCTCCTTCAGGCCGGCCGCCAGGGACTCGTCGGCCGCCTGGTTGCGAAGCGTGTTGATCTCAGTCTGAAGGGCCTTGGCCCTGGCTTCGTCCACGGTGGGCGCGGACAGAACCTCATCGAGTTCCGCCTGCTTGGCGTACAGCTCGCCCCGGATCTTGCTCGTCGCGGCATAGCCCTCGCCGTTACCGTACCAGCCCATCATATGACCCGGGCCGTAACCCGACATGCCGTAACCCATGCCCCAGCCGCCGCCGTAGCCCGGACCATGGGCCAGCGCGTATGATCCAACGGCCAGGAGTCCCACAACGACCACCAAACCGATGATGCTTTTCCTTGCCATTTGTCCGTCCTCCTCTTTCCGGCTTTCGCCATTTGCCCTTGAGAGGGAGCAAGAGGGGTGCCAGAAGGGGCCGGCAAGGCATTTATAATATAACATTCTGATTAAACTTGATTATTATTCAGGATGCTATTCAAGAACGGCCTGTGGGGCGGGCCGGGGCTCGGGTGGCTGGATGATATATTTACACTTTAAAAGTAAAATGCCTAATAATTTAACAGGAGGAAAACCATCAGCGGCCCTGATGGACCTTATAAATTTCTATTAAATGGGTGTCCAGCAATAGTTGAAATGGGTGTCCAGCAATAGTTGTTTTAAAGTTATCCTTGATGAGCCGCTTGCTCATACCTTCCCACACTGGTACAATTACCAAATGGTTCCGGGGTATGGCTGACAGGCTGCTTACAGTTGCTTTCGGCTGATTCCAGTGAAAGTCGGTGGATATCGTTTCCTGTCACCGGGAAAGTGTAAATTTTTCAACCAGGTTGAGAACTATTGCCTGGTGAGGACGAGCAACGGGCCCTTTGGGGCGGGGCAATGCCTGTTCAACCGCGGAAAAGCGGAGTCGGAAGGCATGCCACAGGGCTCAAGGCTCTTGAACAACAAGTGGGGCTGAACACGGCTTTCCCGGATATTTCCGGATTTATGGATCACCTAACGAACAGATTGACCGCCTTTGTGCTGGTCGTGTCAATAATGTGCTTCATGGCCATGGCCGGCGCACGTGGAGAGGCCGGTCCCGACCGGGACGCATCCGCCACCCTGCTGGAGTCTTTGACCGCCACCGAAAAAAACTGGCTGAAGGAGCATCCCGTCATCCGGGTGGGCGGCCCCAAGGCATTCCCGCCGTTTCACTACTATGACGGCAACGGCCAGGCGGTCGGCGTCGGATCGGAATACGCGGCCCTCATCATGAAACAACTGGGCGTCGAACTGCGATATGAACCCGCTGCTCCCTGGCCCGAGGTTCTGGAAAAAATGAAAACCGGCCGCCTGGACGTGATCGCCTGCGCGGCCAAGTCGCCGGGAAGGGAAACTTATCTGGCCTATTCCCGTCCGTACCTTTCCTTTCCCCTGGTCATCATCACCCGCCAGGATGAGTCGTTCATTGGCGGGTTGCAAGACCTGCATGGCAAGAGGGTGGCCCTGGTCAACAAGGTGATGATCGCCGAGTGGCTCCTTCGTGACGGAATCAATGTGACTCCCAGGCCGGTGGAATCACCCGTGGAAGCGTTGAAAGCGGTGTCTGTGGGGCGAGCCGATGCCGCCATTGAAAACCTGGCTGCTGCTTATTACCTGATCCAGAAGAACGGTTTATTCAATCTGAAAGTCGCCGCCCCGACGGACTGGGGCAATTACCGGCTTTTCCTTGCCGTCCGCAAGGATTGGCCCATTCTGACTTCCATCATCGACAAGGCCTTGGAGAACATACCTCCGGAACGGAAGACGGCCATCACTGACAAATGGATCACGGTCCGTTATGAATTCGGCATTGCCCCCAGGGATATCGCGCGCTGGGTGGTTGTCATCCTCATCCCGATCGTTGTTTTCGTCGGTTTTATTTTGATCTACAACAGACGCCTCAGGCGGGAGATTCGCGCTAGACAAATGGCTGAGCGGGAGCGGGAACAGGTCATTAACGAACTGCAAACCGCCTTGTCCAACATAAAACAGCTCAAAGGCCTGCTTCCCATCTGCGCCTCGTGTAAAAAAATCCGGGATGACCAGGGCTACTGGCAGCAGGTCGAGGAGTATCTGTTGGAACACTCGGAGGCCGAATTCTCCCATAGCCTCTGCCCGGATTGCATAAGGAAATTATACCCGGATATCGCCGAAGAGGTATTGAACAAGATCACGGCGAAACACGAATGAGATGGGCATCCATAAATATCTGTATTGATCAGCAGGCCCCGCTTCGCTCCTGAGCAAAAATTAGACCTATTTTAGAGAAAATAGTTGACTATTACGTACAACTATGGTATAAAAAGACCTCAGTAAATATAATTTGGTATAATTTGTATCCCGGGGGGCGGCAAGATGGCTGAATACGTATATTGTCAGAAAAAGGCGAACAAGCCCCGCATGGACGTCCGGGTCTGCCTGGCCAAATGCCCGGACCGGGAGCCTTGCCCCGAACTGACGGCTTTTTCGCGGGCCAACGGGCAGGATTTCCGGCTTGAACGGCCCGCATCCCGGGCCGAGGCGGCCGTCCCGGCCCCGTGATATTCCCGCCTTAACCCATCTCTCTCAGCCTTCGGGCCCCGGAGTGAAGCAGAGTCTTCGTTCCGGGGCCAGGTCTTTGAGCAGGGTGAAAAGCCCCTGCCCGGCCTGGTCTTCGACCAGGTGCTCCCATCCGCCGACGTAGACGTGGGGGGCCTCCGGGGCCAGGTTCACGGTTTGGGGGGTGTGAGCCAGGGCGTCCGGGGTGATGATAAGGGATCGTTCGAGGTTCCGGCCTTCGATGGACTGTCCGACGCGGCGGCCGAGTCCCTGATGGAGCAGCCGGATTTTCTGGCTGAGACGGGTTTCCCGTTCGGCCCAGGCTTCCTTGTCGTTGAGCCAGGGTCCGGCCCAGGGCTGGGGGCTGAAGATGCGTATTCGGGCCCGGCCGTATTCCTCCAGGACCTCCTGCTCCATGGTGGTGTCGCTTTTGGCCTGGTTGAGGCGGGTCATGTTTTCCCGGTCCAGAATCTCGTCTTCCAGCCGGTTGAGGAAGTTTTTGGCCAGGCTGGAGTCGTCCAGGAGGAAGAGGGGGCAGTCGTATTCCCGGGCGTAGTCCAGGGAGGCGCGATATTCGTATGGCAGCCGGTAGTATTCAAAGACGCCGCGCAGGCCGGCGCGCTGCATCATCCGGCCGGGTTTGAGGCCGTCCTGGCGGCTGAGTTCGGCCAGGCGTTCCTTGAATATTTTGGCCCAGCGGGGCGCCCAGAGCTTGCGCAGCCGGACCGAGGCCGGGCTGACTTCGAGGCTGATGGCCGAGGGCCGGAGGTCTTTTAGCAAATGGTACAGTCGTTTCTTGCCCAGGGGGTCCCGATGAACGGTCCCGACGAGGATGAGCCTGGTCGTTTTTTCCTCTTTCACGTCGATGTTCCGATCCGGCTTGTCTGCCATTCCGGTTGAACATGCGGGGCGGGTGCATTCCTCGCGGCTTGCCGCGGGGTTAGCCCGCCAACGGATAATGGCTTTCTTCCTTCCGTGTCGAAGATTCCCGGCGGCAAGGCCGCGGGGAGCTTCGATTCCGGGCCCCGGCGGCCGGGCGGGCCGCCTTTGGCCTTGACTCGCCTTTTTTAGTCTATATATTCTGTAGTCATTTCACAAGCCCTGCTTGTCGGGATGTTTCACTTTGTCGCCAGCCTATCTATTTTACAATGCCCTGACCTGCCTGGCCGCTCCGGCGGTCCTGGCCGCCGCGCTGTTGAGGGGCCGGTTGCGGGGGAACTGGTCGGAGCGTTTTGGGTTTTCCGGGCCCGCCTCCGGAGGTTCGGGCCCTCGTGTCTGGATTCACGCGGTCAGCGTGGGGGAGGTCCAGGTGGCGGCCGCTTTGGCCGAGGCCTTGAAGCGCCGGGCTCCGGGGCTGGAGTTGTGGGTCAGCACGACCACGGCGGCCGGTCGGAGCGCGGCGGTTTCGGCCCTGGGCGGCCTGGCCGGGGTCCTGACCTTTCCCTTCGATTTTTCAGGCTGTCCGGAGCGGGCCCTGTCCCGTTTGCGGCCGGACCTGGTCATTCTGCTGGAAACGGAACTCTGGCCCAACTTCATCAAGGCGGCCAGGCGGAGCGGGGCGGCGACGATGCTGGCCAACGGCCGGATATCGCCCCGTTCGGCGGCGGGTTATCGCCGGCTGGGGTTTCTGTTCCGGGAGGTGCTGGGGTACCTGGACATGATGCTGATGATCCGGGAGGAGGACCGGGATCGCGTCCTGTCCATGGGAGCGGACCCGGACCGGGTGCGTGTGGCGGGCAACGCCAAGTATGCCTTGCTAAGGGAGCGGGTGGACGCGGACCGGGCGGGCGCCCTGCGGCGGGAGTACGGGCTGGACGACGGCCGGCCGGTGCTGGCGGCCGGTTCGATCCGTTCCGGGGAGGAGGCCTTGCTGCTGGAAGTCTTCCTGCGGCTGCGGCCGGAGTTTCCCGACCTGGTCCTGGTTCTGGCCCCTCGCCACGTGGACCGGGCGGCGCGGATCGAGCGTCTGGCCCGGGATCGCGGTCTGTCGGTCGGACGGCGGAGCCGCTTAGGCCGGGACGAGCGGCCGGACGTGATCGTGGTGGACGTGATGGGGGAGCTTTTTTATCTATACGGCCTGGCGGATGCGGCCTTTTGCGGGGCCAGCCTGGTCCCCCTGGGCGGCCAGAACCCGCTCGAACCCGCGGCCTGGGGCCGGCCGGTTCTGTACGGCCCGTCCATGGAAGACTTTTTGGACGCCCGGGACCTTTTGGAGGCGGCCGGGGCCGGCCGGACCGTGACCGGCCCGGATTCGCTGTACGATGAAGTCCGAAGCCTGCTGGCCGACCCGGCCGAGGCCCGCCGGCGGGGGGAGGCCGGCCGCCGGGCCCTGGCCGGGGCCGGAGGATCGCCGGACCGTCTGGCCGAGGCGGCCCTGGTCCTGCTGGAGGAACGAATGCGACGCGGCAAAAACTAGGGATCGTCGCCAATCCTGTCCGGAACGGTTTTTGACGGGTGCCATGGCCGCTCGTCGGCCATGTTTTTACGGCTGGTTCCCAAGCTCCTGCTTGGGAACCTGATCTTGGAAGCTCCAGCTTCCGTCTTTATTTTTCATGGAGACCCGATCCTCCAGGGCCACACTTTCTGGAAAAAGGTGTTGAAGCAGAGCTTCAAGGCCTTATCGCGTTCCCAAGCAGGAGCTTGGGAACGAGCGTAAAAAACAGGTGACGGTTCCTAGTTTTCTAGTTTTCAAGTCTGGTGAACCGAGGCGCTTCCGGGCTCGGCAAATTTCCCGCAACGTTTTCCATGCCCTAAGTCGTTTTGTCCACCGTTTGTCAGCGTGTCGTTTGTTACGGACTATGGACAAACCCGGTGGGTACTGATATGACCAGTCTGGGTGCGGTTTGGAACGAGTTTCGCCCTCGGTAGAGGCGCGATGCGGGCGGTGGTCCGCGTCGGTCGACTCGAACGGGGAGCTTTGACGCGCCTGGAAAAGGACTCACGCTTGGAACGGATCAAGGCTTTGTTGGCCCTTGAGGACGGCCGGTTCTTCAGGGGCTATTCATTCACCGGCCCGGGTGAAACCTGGGGCGAAATCGTTTTCAACACCGCGATGACCGGATATCAGGAGGTCCTGACCGACCCGTCGTATTCCGGTCAGATCGTGACCATGACCTATCCCCATATCGGCAATTACGGGACCAACGACCAGGACCAGGAGTCCGAGCGCATCCGGGTGGAAGGCTTCATCCTGCGGGACTACCATCCGGTTCCTTCGAACTGGCGTTCGCAGCGCTCTCTGGCCGAATACCTGCAATCAGCCGGGATACTGGGCCTTACGGGCATCGACACCCGGGCCCTGACCCGCCACATCCGGCAGCGGGGGGCCATGACCGGGTTCATGTCCACCGAGGACCTGGACCCCGAGTCCCTGGCCGAAAAGGCCCGCCAGGCCCCCGGGCTGGACGGCCGCGACCTGGTCCGGGACGTGACCAGCACCCGGCCCTATGTCTGGCGGCCGGACGAGACCGGCGGCCGGCCGGATGACAGCCCGGAAGCGATGGAAGACTGGGCCCGGTCCCGGGGCCTCTATCGCGTCGTGGCCATGGACTACGGCATCAAATACAACATCCTGCGTTGCCTGAGCGCCAGGGGGGCCGCGGTCCTGGTCCTGCCGGCGGCCACCCCGCCGGAAGACGTCCTGGCCTACGAGCCGGACGGTATATTTCTGTCCAACGGCCCGGGCGATCCGGCCGCGGTGACTTACGCGTACGAGAACATCCGCCCCCTGCTGGGCCAACGGCCCATCTTCGGCATCTGCCTCGGGCACCAGCTTCTGGGCCTGGCCATGCACGGCCGGACTTTCAAGCTCAAGTTCGGCCATCGCGGGGCCAACCAGCCGGTCAAGGACCTGACCACGGGCCGGATCGAGATCACCAGCCAGAACCACGGGTACGCCGTGGACATCGACAGTCTGGCCGGCCAGAACATCCGGCTGACCCACGTCAACCTGAACGACAACACCCTGGAAGGCATGGCCGACGAGGGGCGCGGATTCTTTTCGGTCCAGTACCATCCGGAAGCCAGTCCCGGACCCCACGACGCCGCGTATCTGTTTGAGCGCTTCGCCAAACTGATGCGGGCCTGACCCTGGAAAACAGACCCCATGCCTAAACGCACCGACATCAAAAAAATCATGCTCATCGGCTCCGGGCCGATCATCATCGGCCAGGCCTGCGAGTTCGACTACTCCGGGACCCAGGCCTGCAAGGCCCTCAAGGACGAGGGCTACGAGGTCATCCTGGTCAACTCCAACCCGGCCACCATCATGACCGACCCGGACTTTGCCGACCGGACCTACATCGAACCCATTCTGCCCGAATTCGTGGCCCGCATCATCGAGCGGGAACGCCCCGACGCCCTGCTGCCCACCCTGGGCGGGCAGACCGGCTTGAACACGGCCGTGGCCGTGGCCGAGCAGGGCGTCCTGGACCGCTTCGGCGTCGAGATGATCGGGGCCAAACCCGACGTCATTCGAAAGGCCGAGGACCGGGAGCTGTTCCGGGCGGCCATGAAAAAGATCGGCCTGAGCGTTCCGGAGAGCGGGATCGCCCGATCCGTGGATGACTGCCTGCGCATCGCCGACGAGATCGGCTTTCCGCTCATCGTCCGCCCCTCGTTCACCCTGGGCGGGTCGGGCGGCGGCGTGGCCTACAATCGGGAGGACCTGGTCAAGATCGGCTCCCACGGCCTGGACCTGAGCATGATCCACGAGATCATGATCGAGCAGAGCATCATCGGCTGGAAGGAGTTCGAACTCGAGGTCATGCGGGACCGCATGGACAACGTGGTCATCGTCTGCTCGATCGAGAACCTGGACCCCATGGGCGTGCATACCGGAGACTCGATCACCGTGGCCCCGGCTCAGACCCTGACCGACCGGGAATACCAGGTCATGCGGGACGCGGCCATCGACATCATCCGCGAAATCGGCGTGGATACGGGCGGGTCCAACATCCAGTTCGCCATCCATCCCCGGACCGGGGAAATGACCGTTATCGAGATGAACCCCCGGGTCTCCCGCAGTTCGGCCCTGGCCTCCAAGGCCACCGGGTATCCCATCGCCAAGCTGGCGGCCAAGCTGGCCGTGGGCTACACCCTGGACGAGATACCCAATGACATCACCCGGGAGACCATGGCCTCCTTCGAGCCGACGATCGACTACTGCGTCGTCAAGATTCCCCGCTGGACCTTCGAGAAGTTTCCCGGGACCGAGGACCTGCTGACCACGTCGATGAAGTCCGTGGGCGAGACCATGGCCATCGGCCGGACCTTTTCCGAGGCTCTGCAAAAAGGCCTTCGTTCCCTGGAGATCAGTCGGTACGGGCTGTACGGTGACGGCCGCAACCCCCTGGACAGCGATCCGGAGCTGCTGGAACCGGAACGGCTCCGGGCCAAACTGCGCACGCCCAATTCCCAGCGGGTCTTCTACCTGTCCGCGGCCCTGAAGGCGGGCCTGGGCATCGACGAGGTTTACGAACTGACGGGCATCGATCCCTGGTTTCTGCACCACTTCAAGGTCTTGGTCGACCGGGAACCCGATGTGCGGGGCCTGATCGGACGGTTCGGTCCGGGCCTGTCGGAAAGCGAGCGCGACGACCTGGCCTACGAACTGCGCCGGGCCAAGCGGGACGGGTTTTCCGACATCCAACTGGCCCACCTGTCCGGCCGGACCGAGGACGAGGCCCGGGCCGCGCGTCTGGCCTTGGGCGTCCGGCACTGCTACAAGCTGGTGGACACCTGCGCCGCCGAGTTCGAGGCCTTCACGCCTTACTACTATTCGACCTACGAGGACGAGGACGAGGTGCGGGCTTCGGAGTACAAGAAGGTCGTCATCCTGGGCGGCGGACCCAACCGGATCGGCCAGGGCATCGAGTTCGACTACTGCTGCGTTCACGCCTCCTTTGCCTTGAGGGAAATGGGCGTCGAGTCGATCATGGTCAACTCGAACCCGGAAACGGTCAGCACCGACTACGACACGTCGGACCGGCTGTATTTCGAGCCGCTGACCAAGGAGGACGTGCTCAACATCATCGAAAGCGAGCGCCCTTACGGGGTCATCGTCCAGTTCGGCGGCCAGACCCCGCTCAACCTGGCCGTGCCCCTGGCCGAGGCCGGGGTGAACATCCTGGGCACTTCGCCCGACTCGATCGACCGGGCCGAGGACCGGGAGCGTTTCAAGACGATGCTCAAGGAGCTCGACCTGGTCCAGCCGCCCAACGGCACGGCCTTGGACGTCCAGGGCGCCAAGGTCGTGGCCGCCGAGATCGGCTACCCGGTGGTGGTCCGACCGAGTTACGTGCTGGGCGGCCGGGCCATGGAGATCGTGTACGAGCCGGATTCCCTGGCCGATTTCGTCCGTTTCGCCCAGGAGGCTTCGCCAGGCCACCCCATTCTGATCGACAAGTTCCTCGAGGCGGCCATCGAGCTGGACGTGGACGCGGTTTCAGACGGACGGCGGACCATCATCGGCGGGATCATGGAACACATCGAGGAGGCGGGGGTGCATTCCGGGGACTCGGCCTGCATGCTTCCGCCCCGTTCCCTGGACGATGACCTGATCGACCACATCAAGCGGGCCACGCGGGCCCTGGCCGAGGAACTCCACGTGATCGGCCTGATGAACATCCAGTACGCGGTCAAGGACGGCCAGCTTTTCGTGCTCGAGGTCAACCCCCGGGCTTCGCGGACCGTGCCCTTTGTTTCCAAGGCCACGGGCGTGCCCCTGGCCAAGGTGGCCACCCGGGTCATGCTGGGCCAGACCCTGGACGAAATCGGGCTGTTCAAGGAGGTCGAACCCGGCCACATTTCGGTCAAGGAGGCGGTCTTCCCCTTTGACCGCTTCCCCGGCGTGGACACCATTCTGGGGCCGGAGATGAAGTCCACGGGCGAGGTCATGGGTCTGGACGAGGACTTCGGCATGGCTTACGCCAAGAGCCAGTTCGCGGCCGGCCAGATGCTGCCCCGGGGCGGCACGGTCTTCATCAGCGTCCGGGACCGGGACAAGCCGGCCTGCGTGGAAGTGGCGGCCCGCTTCGCCGACCTGGGCTTCAATATCGTGGCCACCCGGGGCACGGCCGGACACATCGAGGGCATCGGCCTCGAGGTCCGGACGGTCAACAAGGTCTCCGAAGGCCGGCCCCACATCATCGATCTGATCAAGAACGGCCAGATCGCCCTGATCATCAACACGGCCCAGGGCCAGCGCACCGTGATCGATTCCATGAGTCTGCGCCGGGCGGCCCTGTTGTACAAGGTGCCCTACGTGACCACCCTGGCCGGAGCCCTGGCCACGGCCGAGGCCTGCCAGGCCCTGGGCCGACGATCGCTATCGGTCAAAACCCTTCAGGAATACCACGCCGGCATCCAAGGAGGCGTCAAATGACCCGCCAGGCCTTCCCTAGTCCGAGCCCCTGCCCGCTTCGGCCGGCGGAAGGCCCCAAAGAGGCCTGCGGCGTCTTCGGCGTATACGGCCACCCCGACGCGGCCAACCTGACCTACTTCGGGCTTTACGCCTTGCAGCACCGGGGACAGGAAAGCGCGGGCATCGTCGCCTCGAACGGACGGGAAATCACCGACCACCGGGGCATGGGGCTGGTTTCCGAGGTCTTCAACACGCGGGTCATCGGCGAACTCAAGGGCCATCTGGCCCTGGGCCACGTCCGCTATTCGACCACCGGGTCCTCCCTGCTCAAGAACGCCCAGCCGTTTCTGGTCAGTTTCGGCGGCAACCCCATCGCCCTGGGCCACAACGGCAACCTGACCAATGCCCTGAGCCTGCGCCGGGCCCTCGAGGGCAGCGGCTCGATATTCCAGACGAGCATGGATTCCGAGGTCTTCGTCCACCTCCTGGTCCGTCACCTGAAAAACGGGCTGGCCGAGGCCCTGCTTCGCTGCCTGCCCCAGGCCCAGGGCGCCTATTCCCTGGGCATGATGACCAAGGACACCCTGATCGGGGCTCGCGATCCATACGGTTTCCGGCCCCTGTGTCTGGGCCGCCTCGAAGGCGGGGCCTGGGTGCTTTCATCCGAGACCTGCGCCCTGGACCTGGTCCAGGCGGAATACGTCCGGGACGTCGAACCGGGAGAGATCGTCCTGATCGACCATAACGGCCTGTCCTCCCATCGTATGGAAACCCCGAAACGCAAGGCCTTCTGCATCTTCGAGTACGTCTATTTCGCCCGACCCGATTCCAACATCTTCGGCCACAACGTCTATCGCATCCGCAAACGGTTCGGGGAGCGGCTGGCCGACGAGTTTCCGGACATCGGGGCCGACGTGACCATGCCCTTCCCCGACTCGGGCAACTACGCCGGTCTGGGCTTCGGGGAGCGAAGCGGCATTCCGCTGGAAATCGGCATGATCCGGAACCACTATGTGGGCCGGACCTTCATCCAGCCTTCCCAGTCCCTGCGCGACCTGGGCGTGCGCATCAAGCTCAACCCGGTCCGGGAGGTCATTAAAGGCAAGCGGGTGGTCATCATCGAGGATTCGATCATCCGGGGCACGACCAGCCGGACCCGGATCAAGACCTTGCGGGACGCCGGGGCCAAGGAGATTCACATGCTGGTCTCCTGCCCGCCCCATCGGTTTCCCTGCTTTTACGGTATCGATTTTTCGACCAAGGGCGAACTGATCGCCGCCAATCATTCGGTCGAGGAAGTGGCCCGTTTCATCGGGCTGGATTCACTGGGCTACCTGAGTCTCGAGGGCATGGTCGCGGCCACCGGCTTTGATCCGCCGTCCTTCTGCCTGGCCTGTTTCAACGGCGATTACCCGGTGGCCCCGGATCACGATTTTTCGAAGTTCGAAATGGAGTGCTGAAACCGGTCCGGATTCGGAATGCCGGCGCCGGGGCCTGGCGGCCGCGCCGACGATGAGACGTTCGGACCCAAACGAGTCATATGTCCAAGAAAGACCCACATAGCGACGTGCTCAGGCAGGCCCGCGAGGTCCTGGCCATCGAGGCCGAGGGCATTTTGAACCTGAGGGAACGGATCGGCCGGGAGTTTGCCGAGACCGTGGAACTGATTTACGGTTCCAAGGGCCGGGTTATCGTCACGGGTATCGGCAAGTCGGGCATCGTGGGCCGCAAGATCGTGGCCACGCTCAACAGCACGGGGACGTCGTCCTTTTTTCTGCATCCCGTCGAGGCCATGCACGGCGACCTGGGCATGGTCTTGCGGGACGACGTGATCCTGGCGTTGTCCAACAGCGGGGAGACGCCCGAACTGGTGGCCATTCTGGCCATCGTCCAGGGGCTGGGGGCCCGGATCGTGGCCATGACCGGGGACGCAGGTTCGACCCTGGGCCGCATGGCCGACCTGGTGCTGGACGTGGGCGTGGCCCGGGAGGCCTGTCCCCTGGGCCTGGCCCCGACGGCCTCGACCACGGCCGCGCTGGCCATGGGCGACGCCCTGGCCGTGGCCCTGATCAACCGCCGCCGCTTCAACCCCATGGACTTCCGCCGCCTCCATCCGGGCGGCAGTCTGGGCGAACGGCTTTCCGTGCGGGTCGGCGAGGTCATGATCGTCGGCGGGAAGGTGCCCCGGGCCGAGCGGGGGGCTTCGATGAGCGAGGCCCTCGAGATCATGAACCGGGGCAACCTGGGCGTTTTGCTGGTCGTGGGGCCTCGGGGCCGGCTCGAGGGCATATTCACCGACGGCGACCTGCGCCGGGCCCTGGCCGGGCATGAAGACGTCCGGTCGATGACCGTGGACCGGATGATGACCCGGGACCCCATCGTCATCTCCCGGGACCGGCTGGCGGCCGAGGCCCTCGAGATCATGCAGGCCCACGAGGTCACCGTGCTGCCCATCACGGACCCGGACGGCCGGCTGGAAGGCATGATCCATCTCCACGACCTGTTGGGCAAGGGAAAGTTCCGCTTCGACCCGGCCATACATTTTAATCATGATTAGCCACCCGCCACGAGGCCTGATCGCCAGCCTGATCACCCCGCTGGACCGGCGGGGCCGGCCGGACCGCGACGTTCTGGTCCGGCTCGTCCGACGGCTCGAAGGGCTGGCCGCCGGCCTTCTGGTGGGAAGCATCCGGGTGGGCGAAGCCCTGGCCCTGACTCACGACGCCCGGCTGGACCTGCTCGCGGCCGGTCTGAACGGCTGCGGTCCGGATCGGCCCCTGCTGTTCGAGATTACGGACCGGACGGCCGAGGACACGGCCCTGCTCCTCCGGGGGGCCGAAAAGCGGGTCGAGGCCTTGCGGGTCGGGGCGCCGGTCTTTTACCTGCTGACGCCTCTGATCTACCGCGGCAATCGGGGGCTGCCGGCCCACCTGTCCGAACTGGCCGCCACGACGCGGCGTCACTTCGTCCTGTCCAACCACCCCGATCTGGTCGGCCGCTTCCGGGCCCGTTTGCGCCACAAGAACATCAGGACCCACGTCCTCAAGCAGGTCTCCAGGAACGAGCGCGTCGTCGGCCTCGAGTTCGACGGCGACCTCGACCGGGCCCTCAACTATCAGCGCGCCGTCAAGGACCGGACCAACTTCCGTTTCTACGACGGCGACGAACGCAACTTCATCGAACGCCCCTCCCTGTCGGGCCTCATCTCCTGCGGGGTCAGCCTCCTGCCCCAGGCCTGGGCCGACATCGTCAACATGTCCCTCAACGTCTTCGACAGCCGCCGGCTGAGACCGGACCTCATGGGCGACATCTGGGAGAGCGGGGCCCGGGTCAGACGCTTGCTGGATTTGTACCAGGACCATCCCGCGGCCGGGATCAAGGCCGCCTTGAAGATGATGGGGATCATCCCCGACGACGTTCTGGCCGAAGGGACGCCCGGACTGGGCGACCCGGCCCGGCAAAACCTGGAAGCCGGCCTGGCCGAGCTGGGGCTCGTCTGAGGCGGGGTCTCCGACGGAATCAGAAATTTTGACGCCGAACCCCCAAATGCCCAAACCAACGCCGGCCCAGAAGGCGGCCCTTTACAATCGCCTCAAACGCCGTTTCGGCCTGACCGAGATCGGTCTGGCGGCCGCTTACCTGGCCCTGCTCCTGGTGTCCGGTTGGACCTTCGACCTGCGCGACCTGGCCATGGGCTTCGGCGGCGGACCGGCGGTCTGGGTCCTGGTCTATTTCATGGCGGCCGCCGGCCTGTTCGAGCTGCTGTCCCTGCCCACGAACGTGCTCTCCGGGTACTTTCTGGAAAAACGCTTCGGCCTGCTCAACCAGACCTTCCGGGCCTGGGCCGCCGACTGGGCCAAGTCCCAGCTCGTCGGCTTCGTCCTGGGACTGGTGGCCCTGGAGACCTTGTATCTGCTCTTCCGCCTGGCCGGGACCTGGTGGTGGCTTCCGGCCAGCCTGGTCTTCGCCCTGTTTTTCGTCCTTCTGGCCCAACTGGCGCCCGTGCTCATCCTGCCCCTGTTCTTCCGCTTTCGCAAGCTGCCCGAAGGCGACCTGACCCGGCGACTGACCGACCTCTGCCGCCGGGCCGGGGTCGAGGTGATCGGGGTTTACGAATGGGGCCTGACGGCCCGGACCAACCGGGCCAACGCCGCCCTGCTGGGCTGGGGTTCGACCCGGCGGGTGGTCCTGTCCGACAGCCTGCTGGTCCGGTTTCCGCCTTCCGAGATCGAGGTGGTCCTGGCCCATGAACTGGGACACCATCACCTCGGGCACATGCCCAAGCTGATCGGTCTTCAGATCGGACTGACCGTGCTGGCCTTTGTGACGGCCGACCTGATCTACCGGGGCCTGGGCCAGACCCTGGGCCTGACCGGCCTGAACGACCTGGCCGGCATGCCCCTGCTGGCCCTCGGTTTCATGGCCGTCTCCCTGGCGGCCTGGCCCCTGGTCAACGCGATCTCCCGGTACATGGAACGCCAGGCCGATTATTTCGCCCTGGACCTGACCGGCCTGTCCGGTTCCTTCATCGCCCTCATGGAACGGCTGGCCGTTTTGAACCTGGCCGAGTTCGAGCCGCACCCGGCGGTCGAGGCCTTGTTCCACTCCCATCCCGCACCGGCCAAACGGGTCCGGGCCGCCAAGGACTTCCTCAAGTCACGCGGCGGGCAGGATCATGCGCTTCGTTGAGCGGCTGGAGCAGTCCGAGACCTTCGGCCCGCAAATCGTCTGGCACGAAAAAATACCGGCCCGCCCGGCCGAGTACGGGGAGCCGTCCGGCCCCGTCGGCCCGGTCGTCCACCGCATTCTCCAGGGAATGGGCATCGACCGCCTCTACGTCCACCAGGCCCGGGCCATGGACCTGGTCCGGGCCGGCCGCCACGTCATCACGGCCACGCCCACGGCCAGCGGCAAGACCCTGGTCTACAACCTGCCGGTCTTCGAGGCCGTCGAGCGTGACCCGGAAATTCGGGCCTTGTACCTGTTCCCCCTCAAGGCCCTGGCCCGGGACCAGCTCAAGGCCATCGAGACCCTGAACGGCCTGGCCGCGCCGGTCCGGGTTCGGGCCGATGTGTACGACGGCGACACCAGCGACCACCGCCGCCGGAAAATCCGCCAGAAGCCGCCCCATGTTCTCATCACCAACCCGGACATGCTCCATCTGTCCATCCTGGCCTATCACCGGACCTGGGCTGAATTCTTTGCGCGGCTGTCCTTTGTGATCATCGACGAAGTCCATACCTACCGGGGCGTCTTCGGCAGCCACATGGCCCAGATACTCCGCCGCCTGCACCGGGTCCTGGCCCGGTACGGCGGCCGGCCGACATTCGTCCTGTCCTCGGCCACCATCGGCAACCCGGACCGCTTCGCCCGGGCCCTGACCGGCCTGAACTGCGAGGCCGTGACCCAGTCCGGAGCCCCGACCTCGGGCAAGCATTTCCTGTTCGTCAATCCCGACGCCGGCCCGGCGGTCGCGGCGGCCCGAATATTCGCCCGGGCCATCCAGGACGGCCTGCGGACCATCGCCTTCACCCAGGCCCGCAAGCTGACCGAACTCATGCACCGCTGGGTGGCCCAGATGGTCCCGGCGCTTTCCGGCAAGCTGTCTTCGTACCGGGCCGGCTTCCTGCCCGAGGAACGGCGGGAGATCGAGCGCAAGCTGGGCACCGGCGAACTGCTGGGGGTCATCTCGACCAGCGCCCTCGAGATGGGTCTGGACATCGGCGCCCTCGAGGTCTGCCTGCTGGTGGGTTATCCGGGCAGCATCATCAACACCTGGCAGCGCAGCGGCCGGGTGGGCCGGTCGGACCGCGAGTCCGTGGTCATCCTTCTGGCCCAGCCCGACGCCCTGGACCAGTACTTCATGACCCACCCGGACAAGTTCTTCACCCGGGACTTCGAACCCGCCGTCCTGGACCCGGACAACGAACCCATCACCGGGGCCCACATGGCCTGCGCGGCGGCCGAACTGCCCCTGGCCGCGGACGACCCCTTCTTCCGGCCCCGGGAACGGCCGGCGCTCATGGCCGACCTCCTGTCCCGGGGCGAGCTGTTCCTCGACGCCGAGGGCCGGACCTACTTTCCCGGCCAACGGGGGGCCCACCGGCGGGTGGACATCCGGGGCACGGGCGGGACCTTCACCATCCTGGCCCAGGCCACGGGCGAGGTCATCGGCGGCGCCGACTCCCACCGGGTCTTCCGCGAGTGCCATCCCGGCGCGATCTACCTGCACCGGGGCCGTACCTGGGTCGTCGAGCACCTGGACCACGAAAAGGGCAACGTCCTGGTCAGACCGGCCGTGGTCGACTACTTCACCCGGCCGCACATGGAAAAGGAGACCGAGATACTCGAGGTCCTGGCCGTCAAACCCGTGGCCAACTTCCTGGCCAAGCTGGGGCGCCTCCGGGTCCGCGAACAGGTCGTGGCCTACGAAAAGCGACACATCCGGGGCCAGGAACTCCTGGGCCTTTTTCCCCTGGACCTGCCGGAAATGGTCTTCGAGACCGTGGGCCTTTGGTTCGAACTGGAAGACTTCATTCCCGAGGCCCTCGAACCAGCCCACCACTACATGGGCGGCATCCACGCCCTCGAACACGCGGCCATCGGCCTCTTTCCCCTGGCCGCCCTCTGCGACCGCAACGACGTGGGCGGCATCTCCTACCCGCTTCACCCCGAACTGGGCAAGGGCGCGGTTTTCATTTACGACGGCTATCCCGGCGGCGTGGGCCTGACCCGGACCGGGTACGAGGTCATCGAGGACCTGCTGAACCAGACCCTGGCGGCCATCGAGTCCTGCGAGTGCGAGGAGGGCTGCCCCTCGTGCATCTATTCGCCCAAATGCGGATCGGGCAACAAGCCCCTGGACAAGGCCGCCGCCGTGCGTATCATCGAACTGCTCCTGGGTCGGCGGCCCCCGCCCTCGGCCGGCGAGCGGAAGTCCGAATCCGGAAAACCGGGCCCGGCCATCCGCACCCGGCTCCCGGACAAGCGGCTCGTGGTTTTCGACCTCGAAACCCGACGCTCGGCGGACGACGTGGGCGGCTGGACCCGGTCCCACCTCATGGGCTTGGCCGTGGGCGTGGTCTACGAGGCCCTGGAAGACACCTATTATGCGTACGACGAAGGCCGGGTCGGCGAACTGGTCGAGCGCCTGCTTTCGGCCGACCTGGTCATCGGCTTTAACCAACTCCACTTCGACTACCAGGTCCTGTCCGCGTACACGCCCCGGGACCTGCGCGGCCGGCCCAACCTGGACCTGCTCGAAGAGATTTACAAGAGCCTGGGGCGGCGGGTGGGCCTGGGCCACCTGGGCGAGGTGACCCTGGGCCGGGACAAGACCGCCGACGGGCTCCAGTCCCTGCAATGGGTCAAGGAAGGCCGGATGGACCTGGTCGAGGCCTACTGCCGGGAGGACGTGCGTCTGACCTGGGACCTGTTCGTCTTCGCCCGGGACAACGGATACCTGCTTTTCGAGGACAAGAAGAAAAAGCGGCGCATCCCATTGGACCTGGACCCGGCCCGGTTCATGGCCGGAGCGGGGGATGCCGGGAAATGAGGCCGACCGTTCTTCTAAAAAAATAGGGACAGTCACCTGTTTTTTCCCTAGGCGGTGTCAGTTCGCGGCTCTCGGCTGGGTTTCTGCTTGACATGAAAGGTTTCGCCGAACTACCATGGTTGAAAGCCGAAAAAACGCATGATGTTCAGATAGTAACCGGCCGATGGGTTTCAGGTTGACGGGTGGCCGGCATTTTTTTGAAAGGGGAGTTGCCATGAAATGGGACAATAGACTGACGGAACTGTTGGGATGTAAATACCCGATCATGCAAGGCGCCCTGACCGGGGTCGGGACATGGGAGTTCGCCGCGGCCTGCTCGAATGCCGGGGCGGACGGCTGCATTACGGCGGCGGTGTATAAAACTCCGGAAAAGCTGCGTGAGGCCATAAAGCAAATCCGAACCGTGACCAGCCACTTCACCGTCAACGTATCCATCGGGGCCTGTCCGAATATCGATGGCATGTTCGACGTCTGTTTTGAAGAGCAGATACCGGTTTTGGAAACCGCCATTTACAGACCCGATGAGTACGTGGATCGGATCAAACAGTCCGGCGTCAAATGGATTCACAAGGGCGCCACGGTCGGGTTCTGCAAGCATGCCGAGGACATGGGGGCGGATGCCGTGGTCCTGATCGGAATCGAAGGATTCGGCATCAAGAATATCAGGCAGATTCCGACTTTTACCTCCCTTTGCTGGGCACGGGACCAGATCGGCGTGCCGTTATTGATCGGCGGCGGCATCGGAAACGGCCGGACCATGGCCGCGGCCCTGGCGGCCGGCGCGGATGGCGTGTATATCGGGTCCGCGATCATGGCCACCCATGAGTGCCCCATTTCGGAACGGGTCAAACAGAATATGATCCTGGCCCAACCCGACGAACCCTATCGAATCAGGGAACTGATCGCGCCCCCCGATCCGGAGGCCTATGCCGAACTCATGGCCAAACGGGATTCCATGGATTTGAACAAGTGGATTCGCCTTGTGGAAGCCACCTTTTTGAAGTTGAAAGACAAGAAAAAGAGCAAGGGGGAAAAGACCATTTGGGAGGAAGGCGCGGAAGGACTTGGCGAAGACCCCTTTGCGGAAGGGTCCACGAAAGGCCCCTTTTCCTTTGCCTGCGCCTATATCAATCAAATCGTCAGCGTCCAAACGTTTATTGATAATATGGTCAAAGAGGCCGAGGATCTTTTCCAGACCTTTGCCCGGCGTCATCAGTTGACATCATAAGCGCTTTTGAATTGCTTGAGGAAGGACATTAACGAGAAAATCCGGGCGGCCTTGTACGCGGCCATTGCTGGTTCCCAAGCTCCAGCTTGGGAACCGGATACTGGAAACTCCGGCTTCCATCCTTTTCAGGCACGGCCTTGTTTCTCGCCACGGATGTGACATATGGAAAAAGGTGTTGAAGCAGAGCTTCAAGTCGAAACGTCGTTCCCAAGCTGGAGCTTGGGAACGAGCACAACGAGCAAATTCTCAGGCTGTAGGTTGGGTTAGCGAAGCGTAACCCAACATCCCTGCTTGAGCCATTACCAATCATATTGCCTGAGGAAGGACATGGACGAGAAAATCCGGGCGGCCTTGTACGCGGCCATGAAGCGGGAGCGATATTCGAGCCTCTTGGGCTTGGAGCTCAAGGACCTGGACCTGGGCTACGCCCTGGTGGAAATGACCTACGATCCGGAGCGGATAAACAACCTGTTCGACCAGGCCCATGGCGGGGCCATCTTCGGCCTGCTCGACGAGGCCTTTCAACTGGCCGGCCAGACCCACGGCACGATGGCCCTGGCCCTCAACGTCAACGTGACCTACACGGCCAGTCCCGACCCGGGCAGCCGGCTGCGGGCCGAGGCCCGGGAGGTCAGTCGTTCGAACAGGACGGCCAGTTACGACATCAAGGTCACCGATCAGGACGGCCGCCTGATCGCCGTCTGCCAGGCCCTGGCCTACCGCACCGGCAAGCCGCTTCCGTTTCTGTAAGGGGCGGAATGGGATCGTGTTTCGCGGGTCGGGTTGGCGAGGCTTCAGGTCCTTGGCGAAAAGCGAGGCCGTGATCGAAGAGGATGGAAGTTCCCAGGTTCACCAGATTGCTTCGTCGCCCGCGGCTCCTCGC
>JAHJTB010000042.1 GCA_018830135.1 Pseudomonadota bacterium
CATCGACCATGAAATACTGCGCGAGACCCTGAGATGCAAAACAGACGATCCGGGCGTCGTCTGGCTGATCGACCGGATTCTGGAAAGCGGCCGGGGGGTCTTGAGGGATGATTACGACATGGTCTATTTTCCGGGTGACGACCTGCTGGCGGCCACCCGCCCGCGCGGGCTGCCCATTGGAAACCTGACCAGCCAGTTCTGGGCCAACGTCTATCTGAACCGGTTCGACCATTTCGTGAAACGGGAACTGCACTGTGGCGGTTACGTGCGCTATGTCGACGACTTCCTGCTTTTCGGCCGGGACAAGGGCACGCTTCGGGCGTGGCGGGAGGCCTTGATCGGGCGATTGGCCCGACTGCGCCTGACCGTGCATCCGGGCAGCCATCCGCGACCGGTGACGGAAGGCATTCCGTTCCTGGGATTTACTGTTTTTCCGGACCGACGCCGGTTGAAACGTCGAAAAGGGATATACTTCAGGCGCAGGCTGGCCAAAATGCAGGCCGGCTTCCGGCAAGGGAATATCCCTGTCGAGACGATTACCGCCAGCGTCCAGGGCTGGGTCAACCACGTGCGCCATGGCAACACGATCGGACTGAGGAAAGCGGTTTTGGGACAACTGCCCCTGCAATGGGGCGGCAGTCCATAAACGGGATTGCAAAACAACCGGGTTTGACTAATATGAGGGGCAAAATCATACGCTTTGAGACAACCCCCAGCCTTCATTGAGAGGTCGTCATGAACACCATCACCTGGCTGCATATTTCGGACCTGCACTTCAAGGATGAAGACAAATGGAATCAAAACAAGGTCCTGGACAAGCTGCTGGACGACGTTGAAGAACGAAACTCCAGGGACGGCCTCCGGCCGAACTGTATCTTCGTGACCGGAGACATCACTTGCAAGGGTTCATCCAAAGGGTATGAACTGGCCGGCGCGTTTTTCGACGATCTTCTAAAGGCAACCGGGTTGGGTAAAGAACGGCTTTTCGTTGTTCCGGGCAACCACGACGTGGACCAGAAGGCCGTAACGAGTGGGGCAAAGTTGATCGCCAAGGGCATTGATGACCGCGATACAATAAACGATATCATCGCCTCGGAAGAAGACCGGCGCACGCTGTTTCCCAAATTCCAGCACTACGCGAAATTCGTCAACGACTGGTTCGGCAGCGATATGCCTTTCAACGACGAAAAGTATTACTACGTCCGGCCCTTCCCCGTGGCTGGAAAAAACGTGGCCATCCTCGGCCTGAACTCGGCAATACTGTCCCTGGGCGACTCGAAACAGGACCGGCTGGCTTTGGGGGAAAGACAGGTCGATCTGGCCCTGAAAGAGGCCAAGGGGGCCGACCTGCGGATCGCCCTGATGCACCACCCTTTTGAGTGCATGTTGCCTTTCGACCGGGAGGACTGCGAAGCCACTTTGTTGAAGCAATGCGATTTCATCCTCCACGGCCATCTCCACCAGACCGGCATCCTGGGCCTGAAGACACCCGACGCCGAAGGCATGGTCCTGGCCGCCGGCGCGTGCTACAAGCACCGGAAATATCCGAACGCATGCAACTGGGTCCGGCTCGATTTTGATTCCGGCCAGGGCACGGTCTACCTCCGGGAATACAGTGGCAAGGGGGGCGGATTCTGGACCAAGGACGTCCGGACCTACAGGAACGTCGATGACGGCTGGTATCCATTTAAGCTTGGTTCGAAGAAGACCTCGAAAGACAAAAAAAAGACCCGAGGGGGCCGGACCGGCGTCCGGCCGGCCAAGATGGACCCGGCCCTGCTGGAAGCGGCCTATCTGCGCCATGTCGTCCGGTCCTGCAAATCCCTGCCCCTGGGGATCATCGACCCCCGGGCCATGGAACAGACCCGGCAACAGACCATGGACCTGGCCCCGCTGTATGTGTCGCTGAATACCACCAGCCAGGCGGTCGATGAGGGTGAAAGCCCGAAGGGCAAGGGGAAGCGGGGACGGCCGGATGAAAGCATGATCCGGGATCGGGAGCCCCGGGTGCTGGGCGCGCTGGAAGCGGCCGCATTGGAGCGGCGGATGGTCCTCCTGGGGGGGCCGGGAAGCGGCAAGTCCACATTCGTCAACTACCTGGCCCTGTGCCTGGCCGGGGAGAGGCTGGAAAAAACCGGCGAGTGGCTGGCCCGGCTGGGGCCGGCCTGGACCCACGGTTCTTTGCTGCCCCTGCGGGTGACCCTGCGTGAGTTTGCGGCCGGCGAGTTCTGCGACGGCACGGCCGACGGCCTGTGGAACTTCATTATCGATTCCCTGGCCGCCCATACCCTGGGGGACTTCGAGCCCGTCCTGCGCCGGCGACTGCTCGAGGGCGGGGTCCTGGTCATCCTGGACGGCCTGGACGGGGTACCCGACCCGAAACGGCGCTGGGCCGTGCATGACGCGGTGCTCGGCTTTTCCTCGGTCCATGCGCATGAAAAAAACCGCTATCTCGTGACCTGCCGGGGTTACGCCTACCAGGAAGCCGGCTGGAGGCTGGATGATTTCAGGGAACACACCCTGGCCCCGCTGGATGAGGAGCGGATCGACCGGTTCATCACCGGCTGGTACGAGGAAATCGTCCGGCTGGGCTGGAAAAGTCCGGCCGAAGGAAAAAAACTGATAGAACACTTGCAGACCACCATTCGGCGAACCGACCTGAGTCCCCTGGCCGGCAACCCCCTTCAACTGACCATGATGACCTCGCTGCATTTTTCCTGGGGCCGGCTGCCGGACGACCGGGCCGAGCTGTACCAGGAGATGGTCCGCCTGCTGCTGGTCCGCTGGCAGGAGGCCCGCCTGGGCCAGGAGGTCGGCGTGACCCGGATGGTCTCGCCGGGCGACCTGGAATCCGCGCTTGAACGGGTGGCCTTTGTGGCCCACCGGGCCCAGGAAGGGGCGGACGGCCCGGCCGACGTGACCGAGGCCCAGTTGCGGAGCGTGTTCCAGGAATGCCTGGAGGGCAGTTGGGACAAGGCAGGCGATCTGGTGGCCTTTATAAAGGATCGGGCCGGATTGCTCATCGAGAAAGCGCCGGGGGTCTACACCTTTCCCCACCGGAGCTACCAGGAATACCTGGCCGGCTCGTACCTGGCCGTTCAGCCGGATTTCCCGGACCGGATCGCCGGCCTGGTCCGGGAAAATTACGCCCAGTGGCGTGAGGTGGCCCTGTGGGCCGTGGCCGTCACGGCCCGGTTGAAAAAAATGACCTACATCGCCGCGGACGCGGCCTCGGCCCTCTGCCCGTGCGACGAACCTCGGTCCGATGCGTCTCCGGAAATCTGGCGGGCCGCATCGCTGTCCGGCGAAGTCCTGCTGGAGATCGGCCTCCGGGAGGTCGAGGCCCTCGATCGGCACCGGTCGATGGTCTCTCGCGTCCGCCAATGGCTCCAGGCCTTGTTGGAACAGGGTAAATTGCGCCCGAGGGAGCGGGTCGTGACCGGCAACGTCCTGGCCCGGCTGGGCGACCCGCGTTTCCGGCCCGAGGCCTTTTTCCTGCCCGCCGACGATATGTTGGGTTTCGTCGAAATCCCGGCCGGGCCGTTTCTCATGGGCAGCGACAAGAAGCAAGACCCGAGCGCGTATGATGATGAGTTGCCCCAGCACCCGGTTACACTGCAAGGCTTCTACATCGGCCGCTATCCCGTGACCGTGGCCCAGTTCCGGGCCTTTGTCGAGGACAGCGGATATGGACCGAAGTATGCGGAATATATCAAAGGCCTGGACACCCACCCGGTGGCTTACGTCACCTGGCACGATACCCGGGCCTACTGCGACTGGCTGACCGACCGGCTGCGATCCTGGGAGGGGACACCGGAGCCCTTGGCCGGGCTGCTCCGAAACGGATCGGGCGACGGCAAGCCCTGGCGCGTCATCCTGCCCAGCGAGGCGGAATGGGAAAAGGCGGCCCGGGGCAAGGACGGCCGCATCCATCCCTGGGGGGATGAGATCGACCCGGACCGGGCCAACTATGATGACACCGGGATCGGCGCGACCAGCCCGGCGGGCTGTTTCCCGGCCGGGGCCGGACCATACGGCTGCCTGGACATGGCCGGGAACGTCTGGGAGTGGACCCGGAGTCTCTGGGGCAAAGAGAGGGGAAAACCGGATTTCAAATATCCCTATGACCCGGCTGATCGCCGCCGGGAAAATCTGAAGGCGGGTGACGAGATTTCCCGGGTCTTGCGCGGCGGGGCGTTCTACTACCTCGTCAGGCTCCTGCGCTGCGCGTTTCGTTACAGGTTCGTCCCTGGCTACAGGGGCAGGCTCACTGGGTTCCGGGTGTCGTTGTCCCCATTTTTCTCTGAAATCTGAAGACTCTGGACTCTGAAAAATCTGATCTCTGATCTCTGATATTGACGCCCGTCCCCAGGCGCCGGCCTGGGGACGGGCAGGGAATTTCCAGGGCTCACCAGGCTTGTCCGCCTCTGGCGGACAAGCCTGGTGAGCCGCCACCAATATTTTCTACTACCGAGCCCCGCAAAAAAAGCCGGGCGGCGCGGAAGGTCCGCGCCGCCCGGATCGGGTCCCCGCTGGTATTCGAGTATCAGATGGCCGACAGATCGATGGACAGTTTCACCTTGGACCCGTTTTCCACCGGCGTAACCACGGCGCCGGACTTTTCGGCCATTTCGATCATGCCATTGGCTTCGCGAAGGGCCAGTCCCCAGGCCCGTTTGAACCCCTGGCGTTTGGCCGCCTGAAGCGCCAGGGCCAGGAGCCCGGCGCCCACGGTCTGGCCCTGCCAGTCGTCGCCGACCACGATGGCGAACTCGGCCTCCTCTCCGTCCGGATGTCCGAAGTACCGGGCCACGCCGACAATGACCGGCCGGTCGACGCTCTCGTCAAAGGCCACCAGGGCCAGGTCCCGATCGTAATCGATCTGGGTGTACCGGGCCAGGGTGTCCTGGTCCAGGACCTTCATGTGCCGGAGGAAGCGAAGATAGACGGTCTCTTCCGAGAGGGAGTTGAAGAACCCGGACAGGAGCGGCGCGTCCTCGGGCCGGATGGGCCGGATGAAAAGGTCATGGCCGTTGCGCGTCTTGAACCGGTTTTCGTATTCCGCCGGATAGGCGCTGATGGCCATGTGCCAGGGGGCGGGCCTGGCGGACGGTTTCAGGACGACCCGGGCGTCCAGGGCATAGGCGTCCGCGGCCGTCAGCAGCAGGGGGTTGACGTCCAGTTCGGATATTTCCGGGAAGTCCATGACCAGTTGGGACAGGCGGACCAGAATCTCCTCGAGCAGATCGAGGTTGGCCGGGGGCCGGCCCCGGAAGCCCTTGAGCAGCCGGTAGACCCTGGTCTCCTCGATCATGCGCCGGGCCAGGAGGCGGTTGAGGGGCGGCAGGCCGATCGAGCGGTCCCCGATCAGTTCCGTCATCACGCCGCCCATGCCGAAGAGAATGACCGGCCCGAAGTCGGAGTCGTGCTTGCTGCCGATGATAACCTCGTATCCCTTGTCCTGAACCATGCGCTGGATGGTCACGCCCCCGAAATGGGCCTGGGGATCGTAGGCCGCGACCGACTGTTCGATCTGTTCGAAGGCGTCGATCACGTCGTCCGAGTTGCGCAGGTCCAGCCGAATACCTCCCGCGTCGGATTTGTGGGTCACGGTCAGCGAGTTGACCTTGGCCGCCACGGGGTAGCCCATCTGCCGGGCCAGGACCACGGCCTCGACCACGGTTTCGGCCAGTTCGGTCTGGTTGGTCGGAATGCCGTAGCTGGCCAGGAGCCGCTTGGATTCGAACTCGGTCATCAGGCCCCGGCCCTCGCCCATGATCTGGTCGACGAGACGCCGGGCCTCCTCCCGGTCGAAACGGATGGGCGAGGCGAGTTCGCGGGGAACCTCCTGGAGCATCCTCAGGTTGCGGCTGTAGGTGTACATGTAGTGGAAGGCCCGAACGGCGGCCTCGGGCGAGGCGTAGGTCGGGAGGCCGGCCTTGTTGAGTATGTCCCGCCCGGCCTCCATCTCCTCCCCGCCCGGCATGACCACGAAGGCCGGCCGACGGGCCTTTTGAATGGTTTCGGCCACGCTGCCGGCGAAGACCTCGGAGGAAAACAGGCCGTTGGGCACCGAGATGATGACCTGGGCGTCGATCTCCTCGGCTTCCGCGCAGATCGAGATCACGTTACGGAACCCCTCGAGGGTGGCCATGCCGGTCATGTCGATGGGATTGGCATGGCTCCAGATCGAAGGACACTGTTCATCGATTTTTTTAAAGGTCTCGGGCCGGAGTTCCGCCGGTTCGAGGCCGTAGTCGGCCAGGTAGTCCGCGACCATGACGCCCAGGCCGCCGGCCAGGGTGACGATGGCCAGGTTCGACCCGTTGGGCGGAGTCTGTTTGGCCATGAGTTCTGCGCAGCCGAACAGGTCCTCGAGCATGTTGACCCGAACGATGCCGGCCCGCTTGAAGGCGGCGTCATAAACCGAGTCTTCGCCGGCCAGGGAGCCGGTGTGCGACTGGGCCGCCTTGGCCCCGGCGCTGGATCGGCCGCTTTTCAGGACCACGATCGGTTTGACCCGGCTGACCGCCCGGGCCGCGCTGAGGAACTTCCGGGGATTGGTCACCCCTTCGATGTAGAGCAGGATGCTGCCGACTTCCGGGTCGTTGCCGAAATAATCGATCAGGTCGCCGAAGTCCACGTCGATCATGGAGCCGATGGCGATGAAGTGGCTGAAGCCGATGTGTTCCTGGATGGCATAGTCCAGGACGATCGAGCAGACGGCCCCGCTCTGGGCCACGAAGGCCAGGTTGCCCGGCAGGGGCATGCTGTGCACGAAGCTGGCGTTCATGCCCACGGCCGAGGAGGCGATGCCCACGCAGTTGGGTCCGATGAGGCGAATACGGGCCTGGCGGGCCGCCCTGGTGATCTCGTCCTCGATGGCCTGGCCCCGGGCGCCGATCTCCTTGCCTCCGGCCGAAAGGATCACGGCCCCGCCGATGCCGGCCGCCGCGCATTCCTCGATGATCCCGGGCACCGTCTCGATGGCCGTGCAGATGACGGCCAGGTCCGTGGGCCGGCCGATGGCGCCCAGGGAAGGCAGGGCCTTGAGCCCCAGGATTTCGTCCCGCCTCGGATTGATCGGATAGATCGGTCCGTGAAAGCCTCCGGTCTGAAGATTGTGGACCACCGCCCGCCCCACCGAAAAGGGCCGATCCGTGGCGCCCACCACGGCGACCGCCCCGGGTTTGAGGATTTTATCCAGATTATATTGACTCATGATTCCCCTTTATATTTCGACACACGGCCCGGGCCGTGACATGTCCGGGTGTCTAGCGTTTGATGAAATCGGGCCGTCCGTATTCCGGGTCCGGGTAGCCATAGAACCCCTTGCCCGTCTTGAGGCCCAATTCGCCGCGATCGATCATATCCTTCAACCGGTCGGGGGGGTGGTCCTTGGGGTCCTTGGACTCGTTGTAATACACCATCTCGATCCCGTAAACCACGTCCAGGCCCACGGCGTCCATCATGCCGAAGGGACCTCTCGGGTTGCCCGTGAAGATCATCCAGGCCCGGTCGATGTCCCGGAAGTCCACAAACCCCTCGGCCCACATGTACAGGGTCTCCCGCTTGACCGCCCGCCAGACCCGGTTGAAGCAGAAGCCCAGAATCTCCTTGTTGACCGTCAGCGGCACCGAGCCGATGGACCAGACCCAGTCCTTGGCCGCGGCCACGACATCCGGCCGGGTCCGGGTCCCGCCCATGATGTCGACCATGTTCAGGATGACCGACGGAATGTAAAAATGCGTGTTCAGGCACTGCTCCGGCCGCGACGTGGCGTCCTCGATCCGGGAGATGGGGATCGAAGAACTGTTGCTGGCCAGTATGGCCTTGGCCGGGGCCAGGGCGTCGATTTCCCGAAACATCTTGCGTTTGAGACCCAGGTCCTCGGGAATGGCCTCGATGACCAGGTCCGCGTCTTCGAGGGCCTTGGCCAGATCGTCGACGACCTCGACCTGTCCCGCGACCCGCTCGAGTTCCTCGACCGTCTTGACCGGTTTGCGATCGAACATGCCGATCATGAACTTGAAAATCTCGAAGGACATCTTGAAGGCGTCCTTGTTGGTGTCGTAAAGCGAGACCCGGTATCCGCTCGCCGCGGCGTGGGTGGAAATCTGCGCGCCCATGGTCCCGCCGCCGATCATGGCCAGTTTCTTGATCCTGTCGGTCATCGTCTGCTCCTTTTCCGTGTTGTATTCAAGAGTCGGGCGCGGGCGGGGATTCATCCGCCCGCGCCCCGGCCCGGGCTCCGGACCTCGGCGCCGGAGCCCGTTTTTCGATTCAAACGGACCTGGCGGTCCCCATGCACCGGGCCGCCTACAAAATCAGTAACACGATCGATATGGCCACGAACCAGACCATGCACAGCACCGCCGTATAGCCCATGAGGTCCCTGGCCCGGATGTCCGCCAGGCGGCACAGGACCGGAACGAAGACCAGGGTCCAGAAGGGCTGGATCAAATTGGTGCACATGTCGCCGTACGAATAGGCCATGACCAGCTTGCCCACGGGAAAGCCGATGGCCTTGCCCGCCTGGAGCAACGTGGGGCCGATGACCATCCACTCCCCGCCGGCCGAAGGGATGAACATGTTGACCACGCAGGCGGTCAGGAAGGCGAACCAGGGGAAGGTCACCGCGGTCGAGAAGGAGACCAGCCAGTCGGCGATGACCTTGGACATGCCGGTGTACATGAAGATGCCCATGATGCCGGCGTAGAAAGGAAACTGGACGATGATCGCGGCCACGCCGCGGACCCCGTCCAGGACGGCCCGGGCAAAGGCGGTCGGCCGGCCCCAGAAGGCCAGACCGAAGATCAGAAAGGTGAAGTTGATGCTGTTCAGATTGATGCCCGAGCTGCCGCTCGTGGCGAAGTAATAGATTATGAAGATAAACCCGCAGAAGCAGGTGAAGATGGTCAACCAGATGGAGCGGTCGATCTTTTCGGCCGGCAGCAGTTCCTCTAACGCGGCCTTTTCGTCCGCGCTCCCGCCCAGGACTTTGATTTCCCCTTTTTCGATCCGCTCGGCCATGTCCCACTTCGGGTCCACCTCGCGGGGCCGCATCAGGAGCATGGTCCCGAAGATCACGATGATGGTCACGGCGAGCATGGTGAACGAATAGCCGCTGAAGATCGTTTCCGAGGGCGGGATGGTCCGGTCGATCAGGCCCAGTTCGATGAACTTGTTTTTCGGGGTGTTCATCAGCAACGGGGCGGTGACGGACAGGCCGAAGACCGTGGGCATGAGCGAGGCGTAAACGCAGGCCCCCAGAAACCGGTAGTCCACTTTTTTTACCCGGCGGGCCAGTTCCATGGCCAGGACGGCCACGGCCACGGTGAATCCCCAGTAGATATAAGAGGTAATACCGCCGACGATCAGTACGGTCAGGTAAACCCCAAGAGGCGTCTTGACCTTGGTCGCCAGCCAGTCGAAAATCCGGACAAAGACCGGCGATGTGCCCATGGCGTAACCCAGGACGACGATGAGGGCCATCTGCATGGAGAATTCCAGGAAAATCCAGAAGCCTTTGTACCAGGCCCCCAGCAGGGTGCTCGGTCCGCTTTTCGTGAGGATCACGGCCATGATCATGGACACGAAGGTCAGAATGATCGCGAAGGAAAACGAATCGGGAAGCCATCTGCGAACCTTGTCAGCGAAGAACTCGCCTAATTTTCTCATGACGCCGCCTCCTTGAGTTGAAAGACAGAAATCCGGTTCCATTAATCCAGTTCCGATGTGGATCGCCAACGCGGTTCACCCCGGGCGGATCGAGTCCCGCGACTCGCCCGCGGTTCGTTTCGGGCGGCGGACGCGGCGTCATTGGGGGGCATTGGAAGACTCTGTTCACGATCAAGGCAACGCGGATCATGCCATCCCAACCCCGCCGAATCCCGCCCGGTTTAGCGGCAACCTCTTGTCAAACAACCATGGCAACGGACCGCTTTGGCGCCGGTCCCTTTCCCGCGGGCAACGGGCCCGCTACCCCAGCCTCCCCCCCTCATAGAGCAACAGACGTGCCATGTCTCTCCCGCCGGGTCCGGGCCCTCGCGCAGGCCGGAAGGCGGCCGCCGGGCCTGGCCCGGTGAATTGAAAAAAAAACGCTGATCAGTCGGCTGTACAGGCCCCCGGCCGCCGTCCGTTGCCCGGTGAAGTTGGTTGAAGACTTCAAACCGGGCGGTTGAATATTCCGGCCCGTTCAGGGCGGACGAACGATTGGGGCCTTGCCTCGGGTTTTACGGTTCGTAAAAAAAACTGACATGACCGATGGGGCGGGAGTCCGGGCGTGAATGTCCATTTGAAACGAGCCCCTGATTTTTCGCCCCTGCGGGCCGTATACCGGCCCGCGGTCCGTTGGCCCGCCTCTTGCTTCTCGCAAATTTGGGATATCAAGCCAACAGGCGTAAAGGCTGTACCGAGTTCGGAGAGTGGACCTTGCTACTGTGATTCGACCTGCATCGAGGTCAGGAGGTATGAACATGGACGTGCTGGAACAAGGGGTCAACCCGGTTTTCATGGACCCGGACCCGGACAAGGCGCGGGAGTTTTTCGCCAAAAAGTCCCGGGCCATGACCGACAAGCGCATGACGGAAAAAGAGGCCGTGGAAAAGTTCATCCCGGACGGCAGCTATTTGGGAATCGGTGGGTTCGGCGCCATTCGGATTCCCACGGCCGTCATTCACGAGATATTGAGGGCCCGCCGAAAAAACCTGGGCTTTTTTGGGCACACGTCCACCCACGATTTTCAGTTGCTTTGCGCGGGCCACTGTTTCAAGCGGCTCGACGTGGCCTACATCGTGGGGCTGGAAGCCCGGGGGCTGTCGCCCAACGCCCGGCGATACATGGAATCCGGAGAGGTCGAGGTCTGCGAATGGACCAACTACGCCTTGGCCGTCCGACTCAAGGCCGCGGCGGAAGGGGTCTCCTTCGGGATCATCCGCAGCATGCTCGGGACGGACACCTTCAAGATGTCCGGGGCCAAGGTCATCGAATGTCCGTTCACCGGCAAGAAGTACGCGGCCGTGCCGGCGATCTGGCCGGATGTGGCCGTCATCCATGTCCATGAGGCGGACATTTACGGCAACTGCCACATCCGAGGCATCACCGTTGCCGACCTGGAACTGGCCCGGGCGGCCAAACACCTCATCATCACGGCCGAGCGGCTGGTGGGCAACCTGGAAATCCGGATTCGACCCACCCGGACGGTCATCCCCTACTATCTGGTGGACGCCGTCGTCGAGTCGCCTTTCGGAAGTTATCCGGGGAACATGCCCTATATGTACTATTCCGACGAGGCCCACCTGAACCAGTGGCTCGAGGTGGAAAAGGACCCGGCCGAGTTCGAGAAGTTCCTGGAAAAGTACATTTACGGGGTCTCCTGTTTCGAGGAATACCTCGAGTTGTGCGGCGGCCTGCGCAAGCTGAAGGAACTCCAGGCCCTGGAAATGCTGGTGGACAAGTGAGTCGCGGACCCGGTCACGCCGGATGCTCGGAGCAAGGAGGAGATCGCTCATGATTCCCGAATACAACACCATGGAGATGATGATCTGCGCCGCCGCGAGAAACCTGGAGGACGGCAAGACCGTGGCCGTCGGTACGGGCGCGCCCTGCGCCGCGGCCATGCTGGCCCAGAAGACCGTCTCGCCCAATCTGGTCATCCTGTTCGAAGCCGGAGGCCTGGCCCCGACCCTGCCCCGGATGCCGATCTCGGTGGGTGATTCCAGGACCTTTTTCCGGGGACTGGCCGCGTCCGGCATGATCGAGACTATGACCACCGCGGCCCGGGGCATGGTGGACTACGCCTTCCTGGGCGGCGCCCAGATCGACAAATACGGCAACATCAACTCGACCGTCGTCGGGGATTATTACAAACCCAAGGTCCGTTTTCCCGGCAGCGGCGGGGCCAACGATCTGGGCTCCTTCTGCTGGCGGACGATCATCATGACCCCGCACGCCAAGTCGCGGTTTGTGGAAAAAGTCAGCTTCAACACCACGCCCGGATACCTGACCGGACCGGGGGCCCGGGAGGAAGCCGGGCTGCCGCCGGGCAGCGGGCCGTACAAGATCATTACCGACCTGGCCGTCCTGGGCTTTGACGAACAGAGCAAGATCATGATGATCGAGTCGGTCCACCCGGGGGTCGAAGTCGACAAGGTGCGCGAAAACACGGGATTCGATATTATCGTGCCCGATTTCATCAAGAAGACCCCGCCGCCCAGCGACACCGAGTTGAAGATTCTCCGGGGGGAGGTGGACCCCTTGCGCCTGATCATCGGCCGCTAAACCACCCGGATCGATCCACTTCGGCCGGCGGCTTCCCGAATGGAGGCCGCCGGCATTCCCCGCATGACCGGACGGGACTCCGCGGGCTCCGGCCGCCCTCCCGAGCGGCCGGGCGGAAACGTCAGCATACCATCAATCCATCGACGCCATTCTGACAAAATCAGGCGCTATTACCCGGGATTCAGGGCCGTTGAAGGCAACGAGTTCCGAAACTGGCAAGCAGATAAATCAGAAAACGGAGGAGATCACCGAAATGAGGTTCCCGGCTGTTTGAAAATCCCTGGTTTTGTCGCTGGCTTTGGTCTTGATCGCGGTCTTCGTCGCTCCTGTCGCGGCCGAGACCGCTTTGTACAAAGGCCGGCCGGTCAGGTACGTCTTCCTGTTCATCGGCGACGGCATGGGTTTCCCCCAGAAGACCGCCGCGGAACAGTTCGGCAAACAGCGCCTGGCCATGAACAGCCTGCCGGCCCAGGGCGTGGCCCTGGCCAATTTCTTCAATCTGATCTATGTGGCCGCCGAAGTCCTAAAAAACCCTGGTCGGCAGCTTCGGCCTCGTTACCGTGGCCCCGTTCACCGCCGCGATCGGGGCCTTGATCTTGACGGGCCGAGGCCCGGAGGGTTCAGGACCGATCCATGGCGCCTCCGGTCCCATGGACGGTCATTGATTGGCTTTTCCGTCCTGCCAGACTTCATCCAGCCAGTCCAGGACCACCTGGCTCATGACGCTCCGGTTTTCCGTAATGCAGTGGTTGGAAGCCCCCTCGTTGGCCGGGGCGACCACGAACTTTTTTCGGGGATTGGCAAGTTTTTCGATGCATTCCTGCTGCTGCCGCTTGACCTCCTCGTTGCGGTACTCCCCTTCGCCGACGATGATCAAGGCCGGGCAGGGCACCTTGGCCGGGTCGAAGACGAAACCCTCGTTGGC
>JAHJTB010000391.1 GCA_018830135.1 Pseudomonadota bacterium
CGGCGGCCGAAATACGTGGCCCGGGATTCGTCCTGGGGCGCTTCCACGATCCGCCCGGCGGCCAGATCGGGCCAGGTTTCCGCAACCAGCCCGGCCGCGGCCACGGTCATTTTCCGGTACAGATCGGCCACGGTGTCCGATTCAGCGATCGGCACCCGGACCCGGGCCGCCACGTCGCCCGCGTCCGGCCTTTCCACCATGCGGTGCAGGGTCAGGCCGGTCTCGCTTTCGCCTTGGACCAGGACCCAGTTGATCGGCGCCCGACCCCGGTATTTCGGCAGCAGCGAGCCGTGGAGGTTATAGGCGCCCCGCCGGGCCAGATTCAGGAAGGGCCGCCCCAGAAGGTTTCGATAATAAAAGGAAAATATAAAGTCCGGTTCCAGAGCCCGGACCCGGTCCAGGACTTCGGGGGCGTTGGGGTCCGACGGGGTGAAAACCGGCAGCCCCCGGACTCCGGCCAGGCCGGCCACGGACCGAAACCAGACCTCTTCTCCGGGATCGTCCTCATGGGTCAGCACCGCGACCACCCTTGCCCCGGCCTGGAGCAGGGCTTCAAGGCATACGTATCCGATTTCCTGGTAGGCCAGAACCACCACGCGCATGAACGGATCACTCCACGACCCGGCGAATAAAGTACCGGGGGCGGCGGCGAACCTCCCGGAAGATACGCCCCACGTACTCGCCCAGCAGGCCGGTGACCAGTATCTGCAGGCCGATGAACACGAAGAGAATGGCGAACAGGGTGAACACGCCCTCCACTTCCGGCCCCACGATCAGGCGGCGGATGAAAAGAAAGAAGCCGAACCCGAGCCCGAGCAGGGCGATCAGAATGCCCAGCAGGCTGACGGCGTGAAGCGGCAGCAGGGAATACCCGGTCATGAGGTCGAAATTCAACCGAATGAGCTTGAAGAGGTTGTACTTGGAGCGGCCCATGCTCCGATTCGAATGGCCGACCTTGATCTCGGTAACCCGTCGGGCAAAGGTGTTGGCCAGGGCGGGAATGAAGGTCGTACTTTCGCCGCAATGGTTGATCTGGTCCACGACCTCCCGGCTGTAGGCCCTGAGCATGCACCCGTAATCGTGCTGCTCCACGCCCACAACCATCGCTGCGACCCGGTTGACGATCAGGGAGGGCAGTTTCCGCAAAATCGAGTCCTGCCGGTTTTCCCGCCAGCCGGCAACCACGTCGTAGCCTTCCTCCCACTTGGCCACCAGCCGGGGTATCTCCTCGGGCGGATTCTGAAGGTCCGCGTCCAAGGTCACGACGACCTGGCCCCGGACCCGTTCGAAACCGGCCAGAACGGCCATGTGCTGACCGTAGTTCCGGTTGAAACCGATCAGGCGGACCACGCCCCGATTCTCCGCCTGCAAGACTTCGAGGCGGGTCCAGGAGTCGTCGGTGCTGCCGTCATCGACGTAGATGACCTCGAACTCCCGTCCCAGACCCCGGGCCGATTCCAGGATACGGTCGTTGAGTTCCCCCAGGTTGGGAGCTTCGTTGAAAACCGGAACGACGACGGATAGGTAGGTCACGCCCCCTCCTCCCGGACCAGCCAGGTGAACCGGTTCGGAAACTTCTTGACCAGGACCCGTTCGATCCCGAAAAACACCCCCGCGCAGATCAGTCCCAGGACCAGGCCGGCCGCCACGTCCGAGGGATAGTGCAGGCCGAGATAGACCCGGGAATAGAAGACCAGGACGGCCAGCACCACCGGCAGAGGCCACCAGCGGGGAAAGTAGCGGATGATCACGGCCGCGGCCCCGGCCACGTTTACCGCGTGGGCCGAGGGAAACGAAAGGGTCTTGTGGGTGAAATAGGACGACGTGGTCGTCCAGTGTCCCTTGTAAATATGGATGTCGTACAGACTGGAAAAGGGACGAGGCCGATCGAAAAACGGCTTGAGCACATGCGTGGTCAATGAATCTCCCATGGCGAAAACCACCAGCAGGGCGACCAGGGCCCAGCGGGTCCTCCGGGACCCCCGCAGGCCGAAGATGATCAACAGCCCGAACAGGGGCAGCCAGAAGTACTTCCATTCGGAAATCACCGGCATGAGCAGGTCGAAAACCGGGTTCCGGGTCCCCTGATTAATCAGAAAAAAAAGGGACCGATCCAGGTTCAACAGTGATTCAAGCATTAGGCCCCATTCCTTGGAAAAAACCGAAAATACTTCAAATCTGTGGGAAAGCTAACATCGGCCCCGACCCATTGTCAAGCCCCGGACCGGACCGGACGGTAACTATTCAGCAGTTGGCGGCGACGTAGGACTGCCCTCTTGCGGCCTTTGGTCTCAGGACTCCAGCTGCCGCCTTTTCCATATTTAGTCAGGGACCCGGCGACAGAGTCGTCCTTCGGCCAAAGGCCCCGCGGGCGGCTGAAAATCGATCCGCCCCGATTCACTCAATGGCTACGACCGGAAGGCCCTATTGGCGGACATGGGTGAAAAGAAAAAGGCTCAGCAGGGTGAAGACCATGTTCGGCAACCAGGCGGCGGCCACCGGCGGGAGCAGGCCCGAATAGCCCAGGGAGCGCGACAGCCCCAAAAAGACCACATAGATGAAGGAAAGGCCGACACCGGCCCCGATGCCCAGGGCGATGCCGCCCCCCTTTTCCTTCCAGAAGGCCAGGGGCAGGCCGATCAGGGCCATGATGGCGCAGATGAAGGGAAAGGAAAACTTGAGTTGAAAGTCCACGTCATAGCGCAAGGCGTCGTACCCTTCCGCTTCCATCTGCCGAATCCAGGCCGACAGCTCGACCAGGCTCATTTCTTCCGCCGAACGCTGAGTCTGGGCGAAACGCTGCGGCAGTTCCGGCAGTTCGACCGTCTCGAGGTCGAAACGGATTCCGGAGACCTGGCCGTCCTTGTGATATTTCTTGATCAGGCCGTCGGAAAACTCCCAATGGCCGTTCAGGCGGCGGGCGGTCTTGGCTTCGAGGCGTTCCGCGAGCTGGAACGCGTCGTTCAGCCGGTAGACCCCGACGCCGCTCAAGGTCTGCAACCGTTCGTTGTACTTGGCGAAATGATAGATGACCTTGCCTTTTTTGAACCAGACGTTGTCACGGATCGGGGAGGCCGCGTCCTTTTTTTTCTCGACTTCGACCGTCCAGATGGCATTGGTCCGGGCCGCGGTATAGGGGATGACGGTGTCGGCCAGGAGAAACATGAAGACGCTGAGGAGCATCCCGGCCAGGGCGATGGGCACGGAGAGTCGGAACAGGCTGACGCCCGAGGCCTTGAAGGCGACGATCTCGTTGTTCCTGGCCAACAGGCCCAGGGAAATGAGGGTGGACACCAGAACGGCGACCGGGGCCATATGAAAGACCACGTTGGGAATGAGCATCAGGAAATAATAGGCCACCCGGATCAGGGCCACGTGGGCTTCCATGAAATTGTCGATCTTTTCCAGAAAGTCCACGACCAGGAAGACGAGAACGAAACTCAAAACGGTCAGGGCGAAAATCCGCAGGAACTCCCGGAGCACGTATCGGGATATGATCCTCATGATTCAGACTCCCCGTCCTCCGGTCGAAACAGCCGCGCGACCCGTTCGATCAGGGTCCACAGCCCTGGCGGCAGGTCCCGATTGGCCCGGCGCAGCATGTAAACGGCCATGATGCCAATGACCACGTTGGGCATCCACATGCCGATCAGCGGCGGATACTGCCCGTCTTCCCCGAAACTCCACCCGGCCGACAGCAGCA
>JAHJTB010000392.1 GCA_018830135.1 Pseudomonadota bacterium
AAATCGGGGCCAGGGGGAAGGACCTGGCGGGCCGCGTCGGCCTGGCCTGGGACTATTACCGGCCGATCATGGAAGCCAAGTTCGATGACTATCCGTCCCGGATGAGCGACATCAACGAGTTTCTGTCGCTGGCCAAGGGATATACCAGCGTGACGCGCTTCCTGGCCGACATGGCCCTCGACCCGCCCAACACCTCGACGTCCAGGCCCGGACAGGGCGGGAGCCGTCTGACGCTGTCCACCGTGCATTCGGCCAAGGGTCTGGAATGGCAGGTCGTGTTCATCATTTGGGCCGCCGAGGGCCGGTTCCCGCCGGCCTACGCCATGAAGAAACCGGACGACATGGACGAGGAACGCCGGCTGATGTACGTGGCCGCCACGCGGGCGGAAGACCATCTCTACCTGATCTGCCCTCTCGAGGCGGACGCCGCTTCGGCCTGGAGCAGCCCCCGGCTTTCCCGCTTCCTCAGCGACATTCCTCCCGGACTCGTGGCCATGGAGGATGAGGCCGGGGCCGAATCCGAGCCGTTCCCCCGTCGGCCCGTGTCCGAACCGGCCCCGCCGCCCGCGGACGGTTTCGCGGTCGGCGAACGGGTCAATCACCCGGCCTTCGGACTCGGACGCGTCGTCGCCTCGGCCGGGGGGCGCAAGATCAAGGTGGATTTCGACCACTTCGGCACCAAGACCCTGCACCTGGACTACGCGGGACTCCGGCGGGCCTGAACCGTCGGCCTGAATTCGGGCCGGGACTTCACGCCAACTGAACGAAAGACCATCGGCCGGCCTGGGCCGATGGACCGGTAAAATGAGATGAACTACCAGCAAACCATCGAACGGCTTTTTTCTCTCCAGAAGTTCGGCATCAAGTTCGGTCTGTCGTCCACGGAAAACCTTCTGGCCCGACTCGACCGGCCCCACAAACGGCTGGCCGTGCTTCACCTGGCCGGCACCAACGGCAAGGGGTCCGTGGGCGCGGCGGCGACGTCCATGCTCACCGAGGCCGGATACCGGGTCGGTTTTTACACGTCGCCGCACCTGGTTTCGTTTCGCGAGCGGTTCGTCATCAGCGGGGAGATGATATCCAAGGAAGGCGTAATCAAGCTGGCCGACCGGGTCTGGGAGGTCGCCAATCCCGAGGAGCCGCCGACCTTTTTCGAGTTCGCCACGGCCATGGCCTTTCTCCATTTCGCTGAAAGCCGGGTCGATCTGGCCGTCATGGAGACGGGCATGGGCGGCCGGCTGGACGCCACGAACGTGGCCGAACCCAGGGTCGGGGTGATAACCAATATCTCCATCGAGCATACCGACTACCTGGGGCGGACTCTGGCCGAGATCGCCGGGGAGAAGGCGGGCATAATCAAGCCCGGCATGGACGTGATTACCGGCGAGAAACGGAAGGGGGTCCGGGACATTTTCGAGGCAACGGCCCGGGAACGCGGCGCCCGGCTTCTGGTGTTGGGGCGGGACTTTCGGGTCCGGACCCGGCCGGAGGGCGGATTCGACTATTACGGGTTCGGGCTGAACCTGAAACATGCGCGTTTTGCTCTTCAGGGGCCGCATCAGGCGCGCAATGCAGCCCTGGCCCTGGCCGCCGTGGAACGGTTGTCGGAGCAGGGGTTCCGGCTTGCCGAAACCCACCTCCGTCAAGGACTCGAACGGACCTTCTGGCCGGGCCGGGCCGAAATGTTTTCCGGGCCGCCGCCCCTGATGCTGGACGGAGCCCACAATCCGGGGGCGGCAAGGGCCCTGGCCCGGCTCCTCGAAGGAATGAACTACCGGCGCCTGCACCTGGTCCTGGGGGTCATGGAAGACAAGGATGTTCGGGGCATTGTCACGATTCTGATGCCGTTGGCCCAGGCCCTGTATCTGACCCGGCCCGATTATTTTCGCTCGGCGTCGCTGGACCGGCTGGCCCGGGAAACGCGGGGATTCACCGGTCCGGTCCATCGGCGCCCCGTCGTATCGGAGGCCATCGAGGCGGCCCGGGCCCAGGCCGGGCCCGAGGACCTGGTCCTGGTCACGGGATCGCTGTTCACGGTCGGAGAGGCCCGGACTTATCTGGCCGGGGCCGTCGACTGACCCGGGCTCCCCGGAGGAGGCAGCTCCCGGGCGGGACCGGGCGGCGCCCCCTTCCATTGCCGCTGCCGGACGTGCATCCATTGAACGGCTGGCGGCTGAATCCGAACAGGCCCCTGTTTTGCCCGGACCTTTACCTTTTTCTTTACCCCGACCAGCGCAGATGATATATAAAATTTTTACGCCCATGTCGGCGTGATCGATCGAACGCCCTCTGTATTTGGTGCCAAGGAAGATGAGCCACCGGCTTTTATTACTGCGCGGCCTCATGATACTGATATTTTCCGTCCTGGCCCTCGGGCCGGCGCACGGGGCCGACCAGGCGGAGATGACCGTCTCCGGCGATCCCGCCTGGACCATGAAGGCCGACCGGATATTCGAGGACCGGGAGGCGGATGTTTTCATCGCCGAGGGCCGGGTCAAGATCGTCCGGGAGGGCGAAGTCATCGAGGCGGACCGGGTCCGGTTTCATCAGAAGGACCGAACCGGGGAGGCCAGGGGCAACGTGGTCATCGCCTCGCCGGATTTCAAGATCGTCTGCCGGCGCTTCATTTTCAACCTCGAACACGCCATCGGCAAGTTCTACGACGGCAAGGCCTACTTTCCCGACAACCATTACTACCTGCGGGGCGACGAGATCGAGAAGACCGGGCCGGACACCCTTTTCGTCATGAAAGGGGAGATCACCACCTGCGACGGGCCGGCCCCGGCCTGGATGCTGACCGGACACAATATCGAAATTCAGCGCGAAGGCTACGCCACGCTGACGCACGTTACCTTGTCCACCCGGCATTTCCCCGTGCTCTACATGCCCTGGCTCAAAATACCGGTCAAACAGAAGCGCCAGAGCGGACTGCTGATACCGGAAATCCTCAGTTCCAACCGGGACGGAATGACCCTGTCCATGCCGTACTACTGGGCCATCTCCGACAGCAAGGACATGACCATCTACCTGACCCATATGGCCTATCGAGGGCTGGAGAGTTGCGTCGAGTTCCGTTACAAGGACTGGGGCGGGAAGGGTATCTATCGGGCCACCTATTTGAAGGACGAGGAACCGCCGACCATCGAGTATGACGATCCTTTCGGACCGCGGGTCGAACATGACCGCTTCTGGCTGCGCGGCATGTCCGACATGACCACGCAAAGCGGTTTCGATATCAAGCTGGACCTGGACTACGTCAGCGACCCGGAATATCTTGACGAGTTCGACCGCGGGTTCACCGGGTTCCAAAGGACCCAGACCGTCCTGTTCAACGAGTTCGGACGGGAACTGGCCGAGCGGCTGGACCCGATGCGCAAGAGCACCCTTCTGGCGACCAGGGATATCGGCAACCAGACCATGAACTTCGCCGTCGAGCTGACCGATGATCTCAACGATCCGGAGAACCGGGAAACGCTTCAGCGGGTGCCGCGAATCGATCTGATCTACCAGCGGACGCCCATCGGAGGGTCGCCGCTCTACTTCCAGAACGATTCGAGCTACACCTATTTTACGAGAAACACGCTGGACATGGGGCACCGGCTCGACGTTCACCCCCGCGTTTACTGGCCCTTGCGGACCGGCGGCTGGCTGGACCTCGAACCCTCCTTCGGGTTCAGGGAGACCCTCTACTATCCCCTGGGTACCGGCGACCCCGGCCAGGACTCCCAGGTCAACACCCGGGAGCTGTTGGACGCCCAGATCGACGCCTCGACCAGTTTCTCACGAGTTTATGACCTTGGATTCGGGTCGGTGGAAAAACTGAAGCACCGGATCAAACCGATGATTACCGCTTCGGTCATCTCAGACCGTTCCCAGGACAACCTGCCCTATTTCGATCAAGTGGACCGTCTGGCCGAGCAACAACAGCTTCGGTACGGCATCGTCAACTACCTGACGGCCAAGGTCCGCCGGGAGGAACGGTTCCCTCGGCCGGCCGTGGAGGAAACCGGCGCTAAAAAGCAGGAGCAGTACGACTACTACGACTTCCTGCGCTTCGCCGTGTTTCGGGTCTACGATTTCGTCGAGGCCCGCCGCTCCCTGGAAGCCCGTCCGGTCAACTATCCCCTGGACTTCCACCGACCCAACCAGCCCTGGGAGATAGAGTTTGAACTCATCGTCAGTCCGTATTTCCGTTTTCAGACTACGAGCCAGTTCGACACCTATTCGGACTCCTTCACCGACCATTCCATGGAACTCCATGTCCAGAACCAGCGGGGCGATTTCTTCTTCATGGAGTACAACCTCAACCTGGAGCCGTATACCGTCGTGGACAAGGACGTGCTGGAATATGAACAAATCCAGTTTTTTCTGAATCTGAACGTGGTCGAGGACTGGTCCTTCCAGATTCGGCGACGGTACTCCCTCATGGACGAGGACGATATCGAGACCTTCTACTCGGTCCAGTTCAATCCCCAGTGTTGGGGGCTGCGTCTGGAATACATGGACAAGCCCAACGATCGCTATGTGGCTTTGATCTGGTCCTTGTTGGGCATCGGGGATATCGGCACGTTCAGCTACACCCCGGGCACGCCGTTCTTCCGGGAACAAAAGGATCGGATCGAAACGGAACCAACGACAACCGTCAGTCCTACAACCTGATTCCCGGCCCGCCCGTTGGCGCCGGTCTTGCCGGGCGGGGGTGGAGAAACATCCCGAGCCGCTGGTGACAGGGAATTGATGAGGGATTCATATGCGAAGCTTCGAGGGCACCCGGATCAAAGACATGGCTTTGAAGAACCGTTTCATCCGTTCGGCCACCTGGGAGGGGCTGGCCGACGATCGGACCGGTCGAATCCTTCCCCGGCTCATCGACCTTCTGACCGAGTTGGCCGCCGGAGGCGTCGGGCTGATCGTGGCCGGCTATGCTTACGTATCGGAGGACGGCAAGGCCAACCCCTACCAGACCGGCATATACGACGACGACCTGATTCCCGACCTGTCCCGCCTGACCGCCTCGGTCCACCAGGCCGGTGGGCGGATCGCCTTGCAGATCGTCCACGCCGGCATCATGGCCACCGGGGGATTTGACGGCGGCGAGGCCCCGGCCGGTCCCTCGCCTGTTGAAAATCCCCGATCCAAGGTTATGGCCCGGGAAATGACGGCCGCGGAGATCACTCGGGTCGTGGACGATTTCGGCGCGGCCGCGGGCCGGATCAAAAAGGCGGGCTTTGACGCGGTCCAGCTTCACGTGGCCCATGGCTATCTGTTAAGCCAGTTCATGTCCCCCTTTCTCAACCGGCGGGGGGATCGATACGGCGGTTCGCGCGAAAACCGGGGTCGGGCCGTTTTCGAGGCTTACGAGGCGGTTCGCGGAGCGGTGGGCCCGAACTACCCGGTCATGATCAAGATCAACGCCGAGGATTTCGTCGAGGGCGGAGTGGCCCTGGAAGACTCGGTTTTCATCGCCGCCAGGCTGGCGGAGATGGGGCTCGACGCGGTCGAGGTCAGCGGCGGGGTGCTTTGGGCCGGACGGATGGGCCCGTCCCGGACCAAGATCAATGAGCCGGACCAGGAGGCCTATTTCCGGGCCCAGGGCGAGGCTTTCAAGGCCGGGGTCAAGGCGCCGGTCATCCTGGTCGGCGGGCTGCGCTCCCTTGATGTCAACGAAGACCTGCTGGCCCGTGGCCAGGCCGACTACCTGGCCTTGTGTCGCCCCTTTATTCGGGAGCCTGACCTGATCAACCGCTGGGCGGGCGGGGACGCCTCGCCGGCGGCCTGTATATCCTGCAACGGATGTTTTAAAGGTGTCATGGACGGCCGGGGCATTTCCTGCGCCGTCACGGAAAAAGCCCGGACTTCGGACGGCTGACGGCGCCGGGTCCGCTCCCGGCCGCCCGGAGGCTCGTCGTCGGAACCGACATTGGAGTGGTTCGATAAATGAATGAGTTAATCGCTGCCTTTGAATTTCGTCTGCCGGAAGTGATGGCCCTTTTGGGCTCCGGCGGCAAAACGTCCCTGATGTTCACCCTGGCCGCGGAACTGGCCGCCCAGGGACGCAGGGTGGTGACGACAACCACGACCAAAATCTGGGCGCCCACGGCCGACCAGAGCCGGACCGTGGTTCTGGACTCCGACCATCGGGTTCTGATGGCCAAGGTCCGGTCCGCCCTCAAAGAGCATCCCCATGTAACCATGGCCGATTCGAAGACCACGGACGGCAAGCTGGTCGGC
>JAHJTB010000393.1 GCA_018830135.1 Pseudomonadota bacterium
GACCCCCAGCGCCGGATCGACGTGGAATGGGAATTCGAGGAGCACCTGACCTATCCGGTCCGCCTCCAGGTGGTCTCCCAGGACCGGCAAGGGGGTCTGGCCGAACTCAGCGGCGCCATCTCCGCGGCCGACGCCAACATCACCCAGGCCTCGGTGGAAACCACACCGGATAAAAAAGCCTTGAACGAATTCACCATCCAGGTCAGCGACAAGGAACATCTTCGCCGCGTCATCGGCAACCTGAAAAAACTGCGATGGGTGGAACGGGTCGTACGGATCGGTTCGGTCTGAGCGGCCCGGGCCTTTCGACCGCCATGGGAACTAAAGGCAGAAGGTCGGGCAGAGCCCCGAGGGCCGAAAGGCCAGGTATTGTTCGCCCTGGGTCTTGATGACCAGGATGTTTCGGATGGTCGGCTCCCAAGGACTCATATCCTTTTCCGTCCAGGGGACCTTGTAGCGGGCCTCGAAACTGACGCAGACGCAGTAGACCTCCTTGGGGTCGTGCTCCAGGACAAAGGCCTTGGTCGGGATCATGGGTTGGACCTTGATGATTTCCACGTCCCGCATCTCCCACATGGTGCTTTGGTGATAGGATGTGTACAGGCCCAGAACCGCCGCCCTTTTGACCGGGTCCTCCGGCAGTTCGGTTTTCATCCCCAGCAAAGAGGACAGGCTCTGCCCCCCGCACCCGGTCGACACAATCATCAGCCCCAGGGCCAGAAAAACGACCCCCAGGCACCTGCTCGCGACTCTCATGGACAGTCCCTTCCTCGTTTTGACCCCTTGGCCGGGTCGGACCGGCCCGATGGTCTTGACCGGGCCCGCCGTACTTCCGGATGGTCCGCACTTAACCAAGCAATAAACAGGCCAATATCCCGCTTGACACCGCGGTGGGGTTGATCGATAATTTTTCCATGTCCGCAATCAAGGGCCGCAAATACCTGGGCGTCAAATTCAACTGCTGCAACGTGTACAATCGCATTTATATCAACCGTCAGGGCACGGCCTACGAGGGATTCTGCCCCAAGTGCGGCCGGCGGGTCAAAGTCGATATCGATCCTCGCCAAGGGACTTCGGCCCGATTTTTCGAAGCCGGTTGATCGAGGCCCGCCTCGGAAAGTATTACCCGGTCCGGGACAGGAGTTCCGGCAGTTTTCAACCCCCCATCGGAAGGCTTCCGTGAATCGGGGTTTAGAGCATTCCCGCCGCCCGCGCGGCCTTCGACCAAAGGGCGACTCTGCCGCCGAGTCCTTTCATGCTGACATGGTGAAGGCGGCAGCCGAAGCCCCTAGGCCGAAGATCGCGACAGGGCGGACCTTCAATGCCGCCAGCCACTGAAAGGTTGCCCCCCACCCGCCCGGGGTTTGCTCCTGCGGACCGCCTGTGATACACTCGGCGACCAACCCGCACGGCGGCTGACTCTGCCCGACCGTTGGACCCGGCCATGGCCTGCGTTCGCATCGAGACCATTCCGACGCGCGACCCGGGAAACCGGCCCGGCGGTCCGCTGCCGCGCCCAGCGTGGAGGACCGATTTATGCAGGATTCGCCCGTACTTTTCGAGACCAGGGAACAGGTGGCCGAGATCACCTTGAACCGACCGGACAACCGCAACAGCATGGACGGTGAAATGCTGCCCGCCTTCAAGGAGGCTTTGGACCGTGTCAGGTCGGATTCGGACCTGCGTTGCCTGATCATTGCCGGGACCGGTTCGACCTTCTGTGCCGGAGCGGACTTTAAAAGCACATTTTTCCAAGAAAAATCCGACCTGCCCCACGAAAAGCTCCTGGACGTTTATCGGCCCTTTCTCCGAATCCTGGAGATCGGATGTCCGGTAATCGCGGCCATGAATGGGCACGCCGTGGGCGGCGGGTTCGGCCTGGCCCTGATATGCGACATCCGGGTGGCCAACCAGGAAGCCAGGTACGGGGCCAATTTCGCCCGCCTCGGCCTTCACAGCGGCATGGCCATCTCCCACATGCTTCCCCGGCTCGTGGGGCTGCCCCTGGCCAACGAATTGCTGTTCACCGGCCGCCTGATCGATGGACGCCGGGCCGCTGAAATCGGGCTGGCCAACTATGCCCTGCCTGGAGACGAGGTCCTGGCCAAGGCCCGGGAACTGGCCCGGGAGATCGCCGCGGCGGCCCCGATGGCCGTCCGCATGATGAAGCGCAGCGTGTACCGGGGCCTGGACTGGAATCCGTTCGAGGCGGCGGAGTGGGAGGCCCATTGTCAGTCCAGAACCATGGAAACCGAAGACGCCCGGGAGGGTGTCACGGCCCTTCTGGAGAAGAGAACGCCCCAATTCAAGGGCCGATAGGTTCTCGTCCGCCCCGGCCCCGGGCTCAGGCCGCTCCGGCCCGCTGATGGACTGCTTTCACGGCCCGGCCCTTGCCGTCGGTCATATACAGCCCGACCAGATAGGGCTTCTGCGAGGCGAAGGCCTTGGCCTGGGAGGCGATCGCCGCTTCGGCGCTTGAAACATTGTACCGCCAGGTCATGTAGTCGAAGGTCACTGAACGGGCAAAGTACAAGGGTTTAAGCGCTTCGATAATCTCCTTTTTCACGGCGGGCGACCCGGTGTCGAAACAGTAGAGGAGTTGATAGACCACCTGCGTCCACATCAGGAGGTCCAGGTGGTAATGATCCTGTTCGAACATGTTTTCCAGATTCATGATCGCGTAATCGTTGAGAAACTTCCGTAGCAGGTGCTCCCGCTGAAAGTATTCATCCCGTAGCTGTTCCTTCAGGGCCCGGATATCGATCCTGAGTTCCTGCGGCGGGTCGAGCCGCTGCAGGCCGAACCGTTTCTTGGACTCGGTGTTGATAACCGGCGAAGCCAGCCAGACATCTTTCCTCGAAGCCAGAAAATTGAACAGCGTGGTCAGGACCTGGGTAAACATGGCCCCGAGCTTCGGCGCGCTGGCCTTGTGAATCTTGGCCCCCAACCCGGATTCGCATATCTTGAATCCGCCGGTAATGGCGTTGAGGGACATGAAAATATCGATGCCGTACTGCCTGGTGGTGCTGGTCCAGGTCTGATCGAGCCAGTGAGACATCAGGGCGGGAGAAAAACCGAACTCCCCGCCGATGGGCTGGCGGACATCCTCGCCCAACAGTCCGTATAGCAGCGGGTAACAGATGTGATTTGTTATGGTTCCGTCGAACTGGTGCCTTGAATAATACGGCAGCACGTAGTCGTAACCCTTTAACACCGGCTCTCCCAGGTGCTTGATCCACTCCCCGGTGATGGAAAACAGGTCCGCGTCGACCACGACGGCCGCCTTGAGGGTCGATCGATGTCTGGCCCCGAACTTGAAAAGGTTGAACAGGTTGTTGCCCTTGCCTTTTACGCCCGGGCGGGTGGTGATGTAGTGTTTCGGCGTCTGGGTCGCCGTGGACAGAAAGGCGCTTTTCGTATCGTCCGGGCTGTTGTTGTCCACGTTGACAATGGCCGACTTGAGACCCGGGAAATGCGTCCGCAGCCCCTGGTCCACCTGCTGGGTGACATGACCGATGCTGTCGGCCTCCATGTAGGACGGTATGCCGACGATGAATTCCAGATTGCTCAGGTCGTTGGGCATGGTTTGCTCCTCCCGGCGACCGGGGCCGCCTGTTTGATCAGGGTTTGACTGGCTCCGCTTCCACAACGCCCGGGCCCGGTCGCATCCGTCATGCGCCCGCCCCGGCTCCGGACCGCATAAAGTCCCGAATCATGCCGTTGACGACATCGGGCTGCTCGTGAATCACCCAATGGGTCCCGTCCGGAACACGACGCACCGTCAGGTCATCCACGTAATCATCCAAACCCTCCAGGTTGCCGATCAACAGGGCCTCGTCCTCCTCCCCCCATATGACCAGCGTCGGGACTTTGACGCTAAAAACAGCCCGATCCAACGTCAAAATCCGCGATAGCCGGGTCTCTTCCTCGGCAGAGGTCGGGGGATACAGCGGGGAAGCCCGGTAAAAATTCACGTTCCCGGTCAAGGCCCCCGGCTGGGACCATGCCTCGTAGTACCGGCGGCGAATCGTTTCCGGGGCGTTCCATCGGCTGTTCCCGCCCCACACGGCTTCGGCCAGCCAGGCATACCTGTTAGCGGCCAGGGTCTTCTCCGCTTCGGGGCCGCGCAGCAAGAGCATGTAACGGCTGGCCTGACGCTGGGCCGGATTGTCCCGCAGTTCCCGAGCAAAGACCGCCGCGTGGGGCGCATTGACCACCACCAGGCGATCCAGCCAATCCGGATGCCGCGTCGCGAAAGACCAGGCCACGCCTCCCCCCCAGTCATGGGCGACCAGGGTGAACTTCCGATGACCCAAATGCTCGGCCAGGGCCCGGAGGTCCTCGATCAGCCCGGCGATGTTGTAACTCTCCACGTCTTCCGGTTTGGAGGACAAGTTGTAGCCCCGCATGTCAAAGGCGACGGCTTGGTGGGTCCGGCCGAATTCGGCGAGCTGGCCGGTCCATTCTTCCCAATACTCCGGAAAACCGTGCAGGAAAATCATCAGTCCGCCCCGGCCCACGCTGATGTAGTGCAGGCGCACTCCGTTGACCTCCGCATAGTCCTCCCGGTAATCGCTCAGGTTTTCCAACCGCTCCACAAATGTCATACATCACCTCGCTCCACTTGGAGGACCGTTCAGTTCCTTCCGCCCAGGGGCCAAACAGCCCGATCGATTCCCGTTATATCATTGGAATCATAGCCGCGGCGGTACGAAAAGCCTTCCCCCCGCGCATCAAACGTGGTTCATGCGCCTTATGATAACCGTCATCCGATATCTTCAAATCGGGAGTCCGGGTTTCTCCGGCCCCCTTTGCTTGTCTCCGGTTCCAACTGTTCCCCGTTCAATGGTGTCATGATCCGAACCGGCCGCCCCCTTCCGTGATTGGACCATTTCAGACGGGCATATCCCCCGGCTTGACCTTGGACAAAAAACTCCCTGGAAAAATCAAGTTCCGCAATCAGACCCGTGATGGATATGCATTAGTCGTTCAAGATAGAAAATGAACGTCCGGCTGTCAAGCGTTAAGGGGACCGAGGCCCAGAGGGGCAATATACGTAATTATCCAAGCATATTAAGTCCGGCTTATTTCTCGGGGTTGAACCGGATGGTAAAGCTCGTGCCGTGATCCCGGTTCAACTCGATGGTACCCTCGAGTTGGTCTTCGACCAATGTCCTGACAATCCGTAGCCCGAGGGACTCGGATGTCCGCCAATCGAAATCGTCCGAAAAACCGGGACCGTCGTCCGAAGCGACCAGTTCGATCCGGCCGTCCAGGGACTGCCCGCGCACGGTCAAAACACCCTCTCGATCATCCGGAAACGCGTATTTCAATGAATTGGTCACGATTTCATGGATGACCAGGCCGAGGGACGTTGCCTGATTGAGACTGATTTCAATGCCGTTCAACCGGATATCGATGTTGATCTTTCGCTCGTCCGGATAGTAGGTCTGAACCAGGGCCTCGACCAGGCGGGAGACGTATTGTTCGAGATTGATCGCTGACATGGACCCCGAGTTATGGAGCGTTTCATGGACCGCGGCCATGGCATAAACCCGGCCCTGGCATTCCTGGAGCACGCCTCGGCTCGTCTGGTCTTTCATCGTGGACGACTGGAGATTCAGCAGGCTGATGATGACCTGCATGTTGTTCTTGACCCGATGATGGATTTCCTGAATCAGGACCTCCTTTTCATGGATTATGGTTTTAAGCCGTTCTTCGCTTTTCTTTCGTTCCGTCGTGTCTCGCCCGGATACGGTCAGACCGATAATTTCCGTCCGGGCGTCCAAAATGGGATTGAATCGGTATTCCATGAAGCCGGGTCTGGCACTGAACGGGGCCGGCAGTTCGACTTCGAACTGCTCTCCGTGCAAAGCCCGGTCATAGTATCCCTTCCATTCATTCAGCAAGTTCGGCCCCAGGTCCTCGAAGAGGACGGAGTCCCCGCCCTCGATCCTTCGCCCGATCGCCCGATACAGCACATCATCGAACTGCTTGTTGCCGACGATCAGACGATATCTCTTGTCGACCGCCCAGATCATACCATCGGTATTCTCGGTCAGGGAGAGCAGATTGGCCTGGCTTTCCCGCAGAGCGGCCTCGGCCCGTTTTCGTTCGGTTATATTCTCGACAACGGAAAGAATCCTTTGTATCGATCCGTCATCCGAGGCCAGAGGAACGGTTTTGTATAACTGATACTGATCTTCGACAAAAAGCTCGAAACTGCGCTCTTGGCCTTTGAAGGTTTTCAAATAGTTGGATTTGATCAGTTCCGCATGGTCTCCAAATATCCGTTCCAGGGGCAGGCCGACGAACTGATTCGGGTCCAGGTTCCGCTTTTTGAACTCCTGTCCGGCCGTATATCCGATCGTCAGGTCTTTTTCTATTATGGACAGGTATGAATGGGGGAAGTTTTCGGCAATGGTTCGCATCAATTTTTCATTTTGTCTCAACGATTCCTCGGCCCGCTTACGGCGTAATACGTTCAAACTCAAAAGCACCACCAACAGCGTCAACAGACTTATCACACTCAGGATCGGGGGGATGACCTCCCGATGGCGTTCCCAAAGACCGATCGGACGGTTGATAATGACGCTGTCCGGCGGAAGGGAGTTGAGGGGCAGATGGAACCGTTCGAGTTGTTCAAAATCGAACACCGGCCGGGACCGGCTGTCTTCGACCGGGATGTCGGCAGCCTTTTCTCCGGCCAGGATTCTCAGCGCGATCTCGCCGGCCTGTTTTCCATGTTCCCGGCCCTCCAGAAGCATGCCTCCCACGATGCCATGCCCCAAGCGAGTTTCGTGCATGGCGTACACGGGTACCGGGGAGGCCCGGGAAATGAGGCGCGTGCTTTCCGACCGGCTGAACGTCCGGCCGCTGGCGTCGGTGACGTAGGTGAGAATGATGGCGACCGCGTTCCGGTCCAGCTCTTTCAGCCGGCGTTCCAATACGGAAAACGGCCCCTTGTCCGGAAACTTGATCTGAATCCGATTTTGGAATTCCGGAAGAATTTGCTCCACCTGCTCTTTCAAGGCCAAGCCGCTGTTGGTGTAATCGATTATGGCCAGCACGTCCTTGACCCGGGGGTTCAGGGCCAGGGCGATCCGGACCGTGCCCGTCATGTCCTGCACCTCGGCCACGCCGGTGACCTGGCCGTATCCCGCGATCATTTCAGGCCGGTAGCCGTTGACTCCCGCGAAAACAATGGGCACGCCTTGGAACAACTCGTTACGGTGCCGTAGCACCAGGTCCAGGGCCGAGTTGTCCAGGGTGATCAACAGGTCCACCTTGCGTCCCCGGTATTTGGCGGCCAGATAGTTTTTTAGAAGCAACAGGTGGTTGGGTCCTGGAAAACGTTTGGTGTCGAGATGCTCGATGGTCGGTTCCAGGTAGGGATACCTTTGACGCAGAGCCGCCGTTACCCCGGCGATTTCCTTGTCGGCCCAGTCTCCTCCCTGGTGGTACGAGTTCAGGATGACGATTCGAGGCGTCAGGTCGTTTCCGGATGCCGGTCCGGGGTGAAACAACATGACCCAGGCGAGCACCAGCGTTCCGAGCTGGAGCCCGAGCATCCATGGATGCGAGCGCCGGGGCGGGGTGATCATGTCGGAACTCCATTTCCGGAACTTGAGGGGCCGGAAGAATCGACGATCATATTTCCTCCACTAGCCCGACTTTCGCTATTCGCGCCCGAACGCAGGTATTTTGAGGCGGGTATTCGCCGCAAGTGGCTGAAATATAAGGTCTGGATTTTCAGAATCGCTTGTGGTGAAGACCTACCCTCTTGCGGA
>JAHJTB010000043.1 GCA_018830135.1 Pseudomonadota bacterium
AAAAAAAGGATATCAACTGTCCTTGAGTCGCCTGGAAGACGCCCTCCGATCCTATGGGGTTCAGGAAATCATCTGCCAGGGGCGGCCCTTCGATCCGCGCTCGATGGAGGCCGTGGACGTCGAGGAGCGCGACGACGTGCGGGAGGGTCGGGTCCTCGAGGTCTATCAACGCGGATATCAGTGGAATGGGGACGTGTTTCGAACGGCCCGGGTCAAGGTGTCTCGCCGGACCGGGACGGCGGACGGTCCTGCCGGGGACCGGGGTGAAGCGGCATGAACGGCCGGCCGACAAGGCCGGGATTGATTGATGAACCGGATAAAAGGAGTTGAGCGCTTGGCAAGGCAGGGACACGTTATCGGTATCGACCTGGGGACGACCAATTCGGAAGTGGCGGCCTTTCATGACGGGCAGGTCCGTATAATCGGCAAGGGCAATACCCGGATGCTGCCTTCCTGCGTGGGCCTGTCCCCGGAGGGTGAACTTCTGATCGGGGAACCGGCGCGGAACCAGCTGCTTCTTTTCCCGGAACGAACCGTGCGCAGCATAAAAAGAATGATGGGACGGGAGACCACGGTCAGGCTGGGCGACAAGGACTATACCCCCCAGGAAATATCGGCCATCATCCTCCGGGAGCTGGCGGACTGGGCCCGGGCCGGACTGGGCGGTCCGGTCGATCAGGCCGTAATTACGGTGCCGGCCTATTTTTCGGATGCGCAACGGCAGGCCACGCGTGAAGCCGGCGCCCTGGCCGGCCTCGAAGTGGTCCGCATTCTCAACGAGCCCACCGCGGCCAGCCTGGCCTACGGCGTGGGGGAAGAAGGCAACCACACGGTTCTGGTCTACGACCTGGGCGGCGGCACGTTCGACGTGTCGATCGTGACCATTGAAGACGACGTCACGGAAGTTCTGGGCAGCCACGGCAACAATCATCTGGGAGGGGACGACTTCGATCAGCTCATCGTCGACCGGCTGGTTGATTCATTCAAGCAAACGCACGGAATCGATCCGAGGGAAGGCCATGCCGCGGCCTACTCCCGTATCTGGCGGGCCGCCGAAGAGGCGAAAAAGAGACTGAGCGGCGAGCCGTTCACCATGATCCGGGAAGAGGCGCTCATAACCCGCGACGGGACCCCGCTCCATCTCGAGATGGAACTGTCCCGCGAGGAGTACCAGGAAATGATCCGGCCTTTGATCGAAACGACGTTGGAGAGCGTTTCCAAGGCCATGTCCGATGCCGGGAAAAAAAACCGGGACCTCGATGCGGTGCTTCTGGTGGGAGGGGCCACGCGCACGCCCCTGGTCATGGAAATCCTGGAAAAGCGGACCGGCATCGCCCCGAAACAAGACGTCCACCCCGATTTGTGCGTGGCCTTGGGGGCCGGCGTCATGGCCTCGCGAATGTCCGGCCGCGAGATCGACCGGGTGCTGGTGGATGTATCCCCCTTTTCTTTTGGAATATCGTATCTGGGCAATCGGGACGGACTGCCCTACTATCACTGCTATCATCCGATCATCCGGAGAAACACGCCCTTGCCCGTAACCAAGACCGAGGCATACGAAACCACCCATCCCTTCCAGACCGAAGTGGATGTCCACGTTTACCAGGGAGACGATCCCGACGCCCTCAAGAACATCCCGGTCGGCGATTTCAAGGTCGAGGGACTCCAGGACGTGGAAGACCCCAATGTGGTGCTGTGCCGCATGAATCTGGACCTCGACGGCATACTCAACGTGACCGCCATCGAGAAAGACACGGGCCTGTCCAAGAACATCACCATCAACAACTCCCTGCAACCGAAAAGCGATGAAGAAATCGCCGCGGCCCGCCGCCGGCTGGACGAACTCTTCGCCGATCGAGTCCTTGCCTTCGAGGAAGATGAAGACGAGGGCCTGGACGACGACGAGGCCGAAGACCAGTCACTCGAGACCGACGATCCGGCATGGGAAGAGGCCGTCCGGTCGGCCGAGGCGCTTCTGGATCGATCCCGAGGCCTGCTCGGCGAGATGCACGACGAGGACCGTGAAGAGGCGATCGACCTGCATGAAAGGATCGAAGAAGCCATCCGGTCCGGCCAGGCCGAACCGTTGGACGACTCGCTGGCGGAGCTTCGGGAACTGTTGTTTTTTGTCGAGGGCAAATGATATTCGCGAACGACTATCGCTGTCCGGTCTGCCGCGCGAAATTTCGGGGCACGGCCTTATGTTCCAGATGCGGGGCCGATTTGACCGGGCTGATGACCCTGGCCGCACGGGCCTATCTTTTCAGGCAACATGCCCGGCGAGCCATATCGGAAGGGGACTGGCGGCAAGGCCTGAACATGGCCGGACAGGCCCAGGACCTGTGCGCCACCCCCCAGGGGGAACGGCTGCGTCTTTTGGCCTCCTGGTGCGCCACCCATTGCCGGGTTGAAAAAGAGGCGGAAGCGGTCAGGACCGAGCCGCCCGCAAGGCCGCGGGCCCGTCTTTACACCCGTTTGGAAAAACTGGTCAGCAGGATCAAGGCGAATAAAATAGCGGGACTGTTTGCCCGGACCGACCGGGGGAGGCGGTAAAAGCGGGCGGAAGGATGTCCGGCCGCCCGATTCCCGGTTCTTTATGCCGGATCAGGCGGAAATAAGGGATCAGTTCTTTTTCATCTTGCCGAGCACATGGTCCGCGATCTCGGGATACAGTTCCGATACGCAGTCCGGGCAGAGGCCGTGGGTGAAAAGGGCCTGGGAATGCTCCTGGACGAACTGTTCGAGCTGCTGCCAGTATCCCTGGTCATCCCGGATTTTTTTGCAATTGGAACAGATGGGCAAAAGCCCGGTCAGGGTCTTGATATTCTTCAGGGCCGCCTCGAGTTCCTCGTTGGTCCGGGTCAGTTCAGCGGTGCGTTCCTCGATTTTCCGTTTCTGGTTGTCGATGGTGTCTACCAGCTCGGTCAGACCATTGAAAAATCCCGAGGCTGAAACAATGAATATGGCCATGGTGATCAGGAAGGCCACGCCCAAGGCCAGCCAGACCGTGGGCTGCAGGATATACTCGGCAACATCGACAGGAAAAACCAGATGGCCGGATATCCACAGATAACCGATAATGAATGTGATCACGCCATAACCGCTTATGGATATCAGGCCGCCTCGCAAACCCAGGGACACGGTTGAAACAAATATCGCCGCCGAGGCAAAAAAGAATCCGGCCGACACCAGACCGTACTGCAAGAAGGCGGCAAGGCTTAATACCGATAATATCAGTATATTCCAGAAAGTAAGCCATTGGTCCTTCAGCCGTTTACGGAAATAAAACGCGATTAAAAACAGCACCCCGGCGATGGAATGGGCGATATGATTGGGGTGCAGCCCGGTTCGGGGAATCCGCGAGAGAGAGATCGGCAGGCCGATCAGGACCAGTATGGCCAAAACCAGGGAAACGCTTTCCAGAAAACGCCGGCGAATCAGGCGCTTCTCGATCAAAGCCGTGTTGTCGGGCCCTGACAATGCGCTCGGTCCTTCAGTCATGACGGATCGTCTCCCATGCCCGGATCGGACGGAAAATCCCCGGATCGATCCACGGGGAACCTTCGACGGGAAAGGCTCGGCGATCATTTGCCCCGGGCCGCATGCAGCAGTTCATACCGGTCCGCCATCGATTCGTCTCGGAAAGGCGGTACTCCGTATATCGGGAAACGCCTCCCGTACATGTTCGAAAAATGGCCCGAACGCCGTAACCCGGCTCGATCGCAACAAGATCGACCCCGAGAAAAAAAGGCGGCCGCCTTTTCCCCTGGATCACGAATCATTTCCAATCGATCCATACTACACCCCGCATCCATAACGACTCAACCGGAAAAACGGAAGCCCGGGTCGTTGGGGCGGGTTGATTGACAAGAAAAGCCATGATCAATCCATATACATCTATTTATCAAGAAGTTATCGTTGTTTTTCGGCCGGCGGGCGGATGATGTCGTGGCATTCTCCATCCTGGGGGAAAGCCCATGGCCTTTTCCTGAATCATCCGGGGTTAACGGCTCATTGGCCGTTCGAAACGCAGATTTTCGCGACCGGGATTTATAACCATTCAATCAAATAAGAAATCCCGGTGAGGTCGAGACTTGTCCGCCTCTGGAGTGACTTGTGCGCCTCTGGCGCATTTATCCGCCTCTGGCTGATTGCGTCGTCGCCTGACGGCTCCTCCCGCGGTCATCATGAATTCCCGGAACGGGCGCCGGATTCACCCGTCCGAAACGGTTTGTTCGACAAAGGCCAGGAAGCCGGGCTGCCCGTCCTGGGCGTGCATGGCGTTGACCGCCTCGGAACTGGTGGACGCGGATTTCCAGGCCCGGATGGGTTTGATGACCTTGCGCCGGACAAAGGCGGTCCGGACCAGGAAGTTGATGTCGCCTTGGACGGGCTGAAAGTAGATGCATCCGTTTTTGACGGCGATGGGCATGGGCAGCCCCCGGGTCCTGACGGCGGACCATGAGACGTGGGGGCTGGTGTAGTGGTTGAAGTTCTTGTTGAGGAACCTGATCTCCTCGTTGGGCATGCCCTTGAGTTGAAAGCTCTCGATCATGACGTTCCGGTCCAGGACCTCGTCGTACGCGGCCAGGCCGCCCTTCTGGGGACGCTCCGGGTTGTTGGCCACGATCTCCATGACCATGTGGCAGCCCCGGGCGCCGAGGCTCAGAGCCAGGGCCAGGCTTTGCCAGTCGATCGACCCGGTCAGATAGTCCAGGTCTTCGATGTTGTACGATATCTTGTCCAGGCAGTCTTGAAGGACCTCGCCGAACTCGTCGGCCGCCAGCCCCTGGCGTTCCCCGGAGTCGTCGAGGCGGAATATCTGGCCGTCCATGGTTTCCTGCATGACCAGCTGGCCGTGGTTGTGGAGCCGTTTCGGGGCCTCGGGGTCGAAGACGAAACGGCCGGCCCGAATGGCGATGCCTTCAAAGGCCGGCTGGACCATGAACAGGCAGTTGCGTTGGTGGAAGCCGAAGAAACGGGCCTTGCGGAACTGGCGAAGTATCTCGTCGCTGGTTTTTTCGTTGAGCACGACCAGCAGTTTCTGGCGGGCCAAAACCTTGGCCGGGTCCCGGCCGGCGGCTTCGGCCAGGCGGCCCAGATCGAAGGCGTGCTGGAGCATGTGCCGGGCTCCGAGGTTCAGCGGAGCCAGGTCTTGAGGCTCGACGTCCAGGCGCCGGCTCATTTCATCCAGGCCGATCTCCCGTTCGAGTTCTTCGCCCAGGCGCCGGGCCATCCGGGCCACGGTCAGGTCCCGGGAGACATCGATGAGGAACTTGGTGCCCAGTTTGAGCCGGGTGGCCTCGCCGGCGGCGGTGTGTTCCCAGAAGACCCGTCCTTCGAGCACGGCCTGTCGGGCTTGCTCCATGTCCTCCGGGGCCAGGGCGTCTTCATCGAGGACCTGGACGTCTCGCGGCTCGGCCAGGCGATCGAGTCGGGCATAGGCGTTCAGGTCGTCTTCGGCTCCGGCCACATCCTGGATGGAGCCGAAGCGGCCCAGTCGGGTCTGGGCCAACTCCAGGCAGGAGCGTCGGTAGGTTTCCAGGCTGGTCAGATCGAGGGCGGGTTTCGAAGTCATAATCCTCCCCTTTCCCGGGCTCACGGCCCGCCTGTTCGGATCGGTCTTGTATGTTTCCTTTAACCCGAATTTTGCGGTTGAGTTGGTAGCGAGGCGTCGAAATGCATAGCGAAACGCGAAGTTGGACCGATTTTGGGCCGCGGGCGTAT
>JAHJTB010000394.1 GCA_018830135.1 Pseudomonadota bacterium
CCCGGGAATACTACAAGCCGGACAAGGACGACAACGCCCTGATCATGGCCGGCCGTCATCCCCTGTACCCCCTCGGCGCTCCGCCCGCTGGCGGCAACATCGAGCTGAAGGACCAGGACCTGGAAGGCCGGGCCTACTACTTTGACATTCAGTACAAGTACGGCCCCGGCACCATCGGCCTGCTCTATGCCTACCAGTCGGGTGACAACGACGCCAACGACGACACCTTGGCCGGCCAGACCGGCTGTGGTAACGACTTCAGGCCCCTGTACGCCGCCTTCGGCAAGTACACCGACTACACGCTGTATGGCGCCAGCAACTTCTGGATGTGGTCCGCCTGGGTGGACCACAGCCTGACCGAAGACCTGATCCTGCACGCGGCTTACGGCTACATGCGCCGTCTCGAGAAGCCGCAGCCCTGGTTCGGTCGTGACGGCTGGATGCACGCCTACGCCGATCAGTCCCTGGACTACGGCCAGGAATTCGACCTGGGCCTGAGCTACAAGATCATGGACAACCTGACCTACCAGGCCCACTTCGGCTACTTCTGGGCCGGCGACTGGTTCAAACTGGGCAGCAACGACCTCGAAGTGGGTAACTCCTACCACCTCGACCACACGCTGGAGCTGACCTTCTAACACACCCACCGCACAAAAGAGGGCCCGGGGGACATCCCCCGGGCCCCTTTCTTTTTCTATCGAGAGCCGTTTCAGTCGTACACGGACTCCAGCAGTTCCATCAGACCCCGCTCCCCGATCACCGCCGGGTTGGTGGCCATGTTGACCACGTCCTTGTTGGTGAAAAAAGCGATCTTCTTCAGGTCCTCCCGGGGAATGCCGTAGTGTTTCAGGCTCGTCGGAATGTTCAGGTCTCCCAGGAGCGCCAGGACCGCCTTTTCCAGGTCGTCGGACCGGTCCAGGGCCCAGGCCAGATCGGCGAAAGCCTCCCGGCAGACCGATTGATTGCCCCGGATGAAGCAGAGCAGACCGAAGGCCACGGCCTTGCCGTGGGACATGTGATAGTGAGCCCCGAGAACATGGGCCAGGGCGTGACCGATTCCCAAGCCCTTGCGGAAGGATATTCCGCCATGAACGGCAGCCTGGCACATATCGGAGCGGGCGTCGAGGTCATCACCGTTCCGATAGGCCTTTCGGAGACTGCGCCCGACCATTTTGACCCCATACAGAGCCAGCGACTCATAATACGGATGATAGGGGAAATCCACCCCGACGTAGGCTTCGACACAATGTCCCAGGGCGTCGATACCGGACTCGGCGGTAAGTTGAGGCGGCATGGTTCGACAGACCTCCGGATCGATAACCGCCAGCCGGGGCGTCAGGTGTTCGCTCATAAGCACGAATTTGATGTCACGCTGCTTGTCCGTAATGGCCGCGTGCTGGTTGACCTCGCTCCCCGTGCCCGAGGTGGTGGGGATACAGATGATGGGCGGCAGGGGGGGCTTTATTTTTGCCGTGCCCCCGATAAGGCTCTCATACTCGGTCATGGCCCCAGGCTGCGAAACCCGGACGGCCACCCCCTTGGCCGTGTCCATCGAGCTGCCGCCGCCGAGGGCCACCAGGCCCCGGCAATGATTCTCCCGATAAACCTGGCCGGCCTTTTCAAGCAATTCAATCGGCGGATCGGGTTCGACCTCGGAAAAGACGACCACCTCGATCCCGGCCTTTTCCAGAAGGTCCCGGACCTGTCCGGCCCTCCCCAGACTTTCCATGATCGGATCGGCTATGAGCAGGACCTTTTCGATCTTCAATTTCCGAACCCGTTCGCCCAGCTTTTTGAGGACGCCGATACCGAACAGTATGGGCGGAAGGACCGGCATGCGGACCTCCCAGACCTTTTCCGGCTCCCGGTAGGCGTCAAGCCCCTGCCAGATATTTTCTATTTCATCGGCCTCGACATCGAAAACGCTTTGGGTTCCGGGCAGCGCTTCGGTGCGGATGAATTCGGGCAGGCCGACCTGTTCCCGGCCGAACTCCGCCTGCCGGTTGAAGGCCAGTTGGTCCCTGATGGTCTGCTTGGCCATTTCCACGACGTCGTCGGAGGAGATATCACCTCCGAATCGCGCCCGGAGCAGCGTGGCCAGGAATCCGGAGAGTGAGGCCTGCCGGCCCGGCACGGCGTTTATGCAGTACCCGAAAGTATCACATATGGCGGCCTGAATCTGGAAGCGCAGGGAGTTGCCCGCCTGGCCTTTGCTGCTTAGGGGCGAGCGATAGGCCAGACCGGCGGTGTGATCCGCGCCCATGGGGCTGGTGGCGTAAGTCACCCCGACCCCCTTGACCCCCCTGGGGTCGTGGCCGGGGATCGCCTGCCCCTTGACGGCCGGAACCCGCTTGACGTCCAGGACCCGAGCCGTCCTGACCACGCCGTCGGCCAAAGCGCGGCCCAGTTCGGTGTCGTTTTCTATTTCGGCCATCATTCGCATGGCCGCGCCCTCGTCTCCGAGAGCCATTCGACCGGCCTCCGCGGCCACGCTCAAAGCACTGCCGATTTCGATGAGGTCCAGTCCCAGTTCGTCGCAGGCACGCTTGAGACGTCCGATGGCATCCGGATCGGCCAGGCCCAGGTTCGTGCCCAACATGGCGATGGCCTCGTATTCATAGGCCGAAACCATGGGTCGCCCCTCGGCGTCCGGGTAAGATATCGAACACTGGACCACGCAGCCCGGCATGCAGCCGTGCATCCAGCCCCCGCGCTCAAAGACGATTTTCTGAATACTTTCCCCGGTCACCGAGATATACCCACCGGGCGAACCCGAATGGTAGCCGTCTCCGGGCATGGTCCCCTGATTGGTCAACTGGGCCACGGCATGGGGCGTGCCGAACTTGGAAAACAATCCGCAGTTGATATCGTGGCGCAACGTGTCGATCCAGTCCTTGACCGTGTCCTTGTACAGCCGGTCGTCGGCCATTTCCATTCCGGGCGCGCCCGCGTCGTCGATCACCACCGCCTTGAGGCCCTTGGAGCCCATGACCGCGCCCAGGCCGCCTCGCCCCGCGTTGCGGGACGGATCGCCGTACATGTCCGTCAGGGACACGGATGCGGCTCGGGACAGCCTTTCGCCGGCCGGGCCGATGCAGATGACCGCCGGTTTTCCGGCGTGCTTCCCGGCGAGGACCTCGACGAGCCGGTAGGTCTTCAGGCCTCGAAGATCGTCGGCGGGATCGAGGCGGGCCCCATCCTTGGAAATGACCAGCGTGTAGAGCCGTCCCGCTTCCGGGACGCCTTCGACGATAACGGCCCGGATACCCAGCCGATCCATCTTCTGGGCCGCCGGCCCCCCGGAGTTGGCCTCCTTGATACCCAGTGTCAACGGGCTTTTTCCGCCGATGGATACCCGGCCCGACTGAGGCGCCCGGGTCCCGGCCAACGGACCGGCGGCGATGATCAGCTTGTTTTCAGGGCCCAGGGGGGCGGCCAGGGGCGGCACTTCGGCGTTCATGATCTTTGCCAGCAGGCCGCTGCCGCCGATCAGGCGCCAGGCCTCGGGCAGGTCTTCGAAAACGGCCGTTCCTCGGCCGACATCCACGCGTAGTATCTTCATATCCCCTCCTCATGTAGGAAATTACCGATCTTAACCATATGATTCTCGCCAGAGGCGATCGAATGGCCGCTTGTGCGATCCGAAGGTCAGATCGTCCCGCCGATCGAATGGACGGCGGTCCGGCGTGGCGGACGGTTCGCCGGAATCGTCCCGACTCGTAAAAAAAAGAACCCCTCGGCCCGATCACTCACGTAATGCCGCAGCGTTTCGCTTATCGTCTCAAAGGCCAGTTCGCCCCAGGGAATATCTAGCAGGTCGAACAGGCCGACTTCGGAAGACTCCCGGGTCGGGCCGAAGTCCTGGTCCAGAAGGGCGGCCCGAAATATCATGTAAATCTGGTTCCAGTGGAGGAGGGTGAAAACCGTGTACAGGTCCCGCACCTCCACCCGGGACCGTGTTTCTTCCAGGACCTCCCGCCGGGCCGCCTCGGTCACGGACTCGCCGTTCTCCAGGTATCCGGCCGGGAGGGTCCAATAGCCGGCGCGCGGTTCGATGGCCCGTCGACAAAGCAGAATGCGCCCCCCGCATTCCGGAATGCAACCGACGACCGTCTTGGGGTTCTGGTAGTGAACCGTATGGCAGACGTCACAAACGAAACGGGGCCGGTCGTCATCCTTCGGGATGCACCGCTGGATGGCGGCCCCGCAGTTCGAACAGAAATTCATGCCGGCAGATCGTCTCCTGAGCCTGGTTGAGCGTTGACCTATTATGCCGGAACATCCCGGCCCTGGCAATGCCCTTGAACGGGCAGGGGCAACTCTTCAGTGGTTGGCGGCATCCTAGGACCGCCCTGTGGCGGCCTTTATCCCAAGGACTCCGGCTGCCGCCTTTTCCATATATAGTAATGGACTCGGCGGCAGGGTCGTCCTTCGGCTAAAGGCCGCGCCGGCGGCTAAAATATGAACTGTCCCGATTCAATGAAGGGTTACGGGCATGGCCTGCCGGCCGTAATAAAGATCGTCGGTCAAGCCGACGAATCTCTTGCCGTTTCGTGGCCCGGGGACGGCCGTCTCTGATCGTCTTCGAGAACGGTCCCCCTGCGGCCGGCCAACAACGCCTTGGCATCTTCCAGAAGCATATAGACCACCGGGACCAAAATCAGGGTGATGAAGGTGGCGAAAAGGATGCCGAACCCCAGGGAAACGGCCATGGGGATCATGAAGCGTGCCTGTCGGGAGGTTTCGAGAATGATGGGAGCCAGTCCGCCGAATGTGGTCAGGGTGGTCAGCAGGATCGGCCGAAAGCGCTGAATACCCGCCTCCCGGATGGCTTCCGTGGTCCCTGCCCCGGCCCGTCTCGTACGGTTGGCGAAATCGATCAGGACCAGGGAATCGTTGACCACCACCCCGGAGAGGGCCACCAGTCCGAACAGGCTCATGACCGAGAGCGAATAGCCCATCAGGATGTGACCGAACACGGCGCCGACCATGCCGAAGGGGATGCAGAACATGATAATGAGCGGCTGGGCGTAGCTTTGGAAGGGTATGGCCAGAAGAGCGTAAATGCAGATGAGCGCCAGACCGAGCCCGGAGATCAGGGAGTTGATGCTGTCCCGGATTTCAGCCTGGTGCCCTTCGAAACTGTAGGACAGTCCGGGATGACGGCCGACCAGGTCGGGTAGAATCTCGGACCGGAGGGTTCGCATGATGTTCTCCGCGCGAGAGGGCGGCCGGACGTTGGCGGTCACCGAAATGACCCGTCGCCCGTTGGTCCGGCTGATGATCGTGTAAGCCCGTCCGGCGGTCATGTCGACCGCGTCGCGCAGCAGGACTTCCGCTTGAGGCGTTCGCAGGACCAGGTCTTCCAAGGTGGCTTCCGTGACCCGTTCCCCCTCCGGGAGGCGGACCCGGACGGTGACTTCGTTTCGTCCTCGCTGCAGCTGGACCGCTTCCACGCCCTGAAAGGCGTGGCGCACCTGGTTGGCCACCTCCCGGGAGGTCAGTCCCATGCGTTCGCCGACCGGCAGGAGCCGAATGTCGAACTGGCGCTTGCCTTTGGCCGAGCCGTCGTCGATATCGTGGGCGATGGGGAACTCGGCCAGCCTGGCGGCCAGTTCCTCACCCGCCAGGTCCAGGACGTCCTTGTCGCGGTGGCTTAGCCGCACGGTCAGGTTCTTGCCTCGACCCGGTCCGCCCCGGTCCGATTCAAAGCTGATGGACTCCAGGCCGGCCAGGACGCCGACCCGGTCGCGCCAAAGGTCGGCCACCCGTGCCGTTCCGATGGGGCGCTTGTCGGGTTCGGTCAGATAAATCCTGGTCGAAATGGTGTTTTCCTGGACCTGAGAAAAAACCCCTCGGGACAGGGCTGCACCGCCATGCTCCCCGACTACGGTTTCACCGGAATCGACCAGGATTTTTTCCACGGCCCGCAGGCGCGCGGCCGGCGATCCGAAAGGCAGAACGGCCTCGCAGTAGGCGTAGTCGGATTCCACCTTGGGAAACATCTCCATGCCCATGCGGCCCGAAGCCACGTAACCGGCCGTGGCCATGAGGACCGCCAGTCCGAAGGCCAGCACGGGGTAGCGATTCCGCAGGACCCATCCCAGGAGGTTTCCGTATCGATCGTGCACAAGGCGTTCGAAGAAACGGCTGAACGTCCCTTGCCAGCGCTCGACGTGGTTCAAGGGCCACCAGAGCCGGCCCCGGCCCTGGTGGCCCAGGTGGGCCGGCAGCACGAGCAGGCTTTCGACCAGGGAGACCGTAAATACGGCGGCGACGACCATGGGCAGGGCCTTGAATACCTTGCCCATGAAGCCCGGCACGAACAACATGGGCATAAAGGCCACGATGTTGGTCAGGACGCTGAATATCACCGGCATGGCCACTTCCCGGGCCCCTTTTACGGCCGCTTCCAGATAGGGCATCCCCTGCCGGCGATAGCGATAGACGTTTTCCCCGACCACGATCGCGTCGTCCACCACGATGCCCAGGGTGACGATAAAGGCGAACATGCTGATCATGTTGATGGAAAACGAAGTCGGGGCCAAAAACAGGAAGGAGCCCAGGAAGGAGATGGGAATCCCCAGGCTGACCCAGAAGGCCAGGCGGAGTTCCAAAAACAGGGCCAGAAATATGAAGACCAGACAGAGGCCGAGGTACGCGTTTGTCAGGAGCAGGTCGGCCCGCTGTTCGAAAATGGCCGAAGCGTCCCGGAGTACGGCCAGTTGCAGGCCCTGGGGCAGCGTCCTGTTGAGCCGTTCCAGAATCGCTTTGGCCGCCTGGGCCACCTCGGTGGGTTTCTGATCTCCGACGCGGTAGACTTCGATCATGACCGCCCGCTCACCATTGAAGGAGGCCCAGGCGTCCGTGTCTTCAAATCCTTCCGCGACCCGGCCGATATCCTCGAGCAGGACCCGGGAACCGTCTTCCCGGGTCAGGACCGGTAATCGGGCGTACTCCCGGGCAAAATCCCGGCGATCCTTTACCCGGACCAGGACGTCCCCGCCCGAGGTCTTCAGGCTTCCGCCGCCGAGTTCCACCGAGGATCGCGCAACCGAATCGGCCACGTCCTGAAGGGTGAAATCGTATCGCCGGAGGGTGGCCATGGGGACCTCGACCTGGACCTCGTAATTCCTGACGCCCGTCAGTTCGACCTGGGTGATCCGGGGGTCGAGGAGCATCTCGTCACGCACTCGTTCCGCGGCGGCACGCAGGGTGTTCTCGTCCGTCCGGCCGTACAGGGCCAGCCTCAACACGTCCCGCTTGCGGCCGGCGATCGAGACCTGCGGTTCACGGGCCTGTTCGGGGAAGGTGTCGATGCGGTCGATCTCGCTTTTGACCTCCTGCCAGAGCCGGGTGACGTTGGCCCCTTCCAGGGCCTCGATGGTCACGCTGGCCACGCCTTCCGAGGCCTTGGACGTGATTTCGTCCACCCCTTCCAGGCCCTGGACCGCCTCCTCGATGGCCAGGATGATTCCGCTTTCCACCTCCTCCGGGCTGGCGCCCGGGTAGGCCACGGTAATGTTGACCATGTCCAGGTCGAACTCCGGAAAGACCTCCTGCTTGATCTGAAGTCCCACCAGAAGCCCGCCGATCATGAGCACGGCCATAAGCAGGTTGGCGGCCACGGAATTGCCGGCCATCCAGGCCAAGGGACCCCTCCCGACCTTATGTCCGTTCCCGGCAGTCATGGACGGTCCTGCCCGGACCCGGTCCGGGCGGTTTCACGCCCCGGGTCGGAAACATCGAGACGCATCCCCTTGACCGGGGTGGAAAGGTCCGAAACCACGATCCGGTCTCCGGATTCGAGCCCTTTGGCAATGAATACTCGTTCGCCCTGCTTCCAGGCCAGTTCTACCTCTCGAACGTCCAGAACGCCGTCACGTTCGACCCAGACCGTATCCCCGTCCCGCAGGGCGGCCCGAGGCAGTTCGATCACCGAAGTCAACTCCCGACCGGCGACTTCCACGAAAACGTAGTCGCCGAGCATGAGCGGGGGCGAATCTTCGGGGGTCTGGCCCAGGGGATCGGGTACTTCGATGATGACCGTGGCCATGCGGCTTTTTTCGTTGAGCTGTCCCGTGGCCCGAACGGCACGGCCCGACCATCGTCCGGAACCATTCTGAGACAGGACCACGGCCTGACGTCCGCCGTCATGGTTCAGATTCAGCGCGGTCAGACGGTCCAGGGGCACCAGGGCCTCGATCCAGTATTCGTCCGTGCCGACCAGGGTCGCCAGCGAGTCCTGGCTGTTGACGTAGGACCCCAGATTGACCATGCGCTCGACGACCAGGGCGTTGAAAGGAGCGCGAACCACGGTCCGGGCCAGATTGAGCCGGGCCCCGCGGAGGTCCGCTTCGGCGCTGGAGACCGCGGCCCGGGCCTGTTTGAGCTGAGGCTTGCGCATGGAAAGGTCCGTCGCCTTCAGTGCGTTTTTCGAGGTCTTGGACAGCAGGCGCAACTCCTCGCGGGCAATGGTCTGGTTTCCCCGCTCCAGATCGAGATCGGCCTGGGCCTTTTCCAGGGAGGCCGCGGCCTTGCGGACCTGGATATCATAATCGGAAGGGTCCAGTTTCATGATCTCTTCGTCCTTGACGACCCGTCCACCGGGTACGAAACTCGAGGAGAGCGACAGGACCGTCCCGGAGGCCCGGGCTCGAAGGGTGACCTGACGCGAGGGGATCACGGTCCCCATGGCCTTGACCACGGCCCGGGCGTCCCCGGCCCGCACCGTCACGACGTCCACGACGACGGCCCGGGTCTCCGGCGGTTTTCTCTTCATCCGGGGCGCCGTGGCCTGAAAGTAGGCCCAGGCGGCCCCGCCGGCGGCGATGAGGGCCAGGGGCACGATCGCTTTCATAACGGTTTTGAAAAAGGAGGGACCTTCCGTGTTCGGTTTCATGCTTCCGCTCTCCATGAGGTCAGGACCGATCGCCCTTCCCTTTTTCCTCGGTGGTTTCGGACCGGGGTGATTCGACCAGACGCCCGGTCCAGTCGCCCCCCAGGGCCCGGTACAGCGCCACCCGATTTTTTATCAAGGCCGCCCGTTCGCCCACCAGTTTCCGTTCCAGGTTCTGGACGCTGGTCCAGGCGACGAGATACGAGAGGTAGTCGCTCTGTCCGTTCCGATACTGAATCCGCGCGTTCTCCAGGGCAAGGCCGGCGGCCGTGAACTGGTCTTCGAGATAGTCGATGTACTCCCGCTGCCGGCTTTCGGCGACCAGGCTGTCTTCGACCTCCTTCATGGCCGTGGCCACGGTCCTGGCATAGTTGGTCAGAAGTTCTTCGGCCACGGCCTGGACCCGGGCCACTTCAGCCTCCCCGCGTCCGGCGTCGAACAAGGGGCCGGTAATGGCCAAGGCCAGGGAGGCCAGCCAGTTGTTGAACAACAGGTCCAGAACGCCGCTGGAAAAAGCGGCTTTGGCGGACAGATTGATGGACGGCAGGCGGTCGGCCCGGGCCGCCGAGACTTCCCAGTCGGCGGAACGAAGTCGGAGCCCCGCGGCCCGAACGTCCGGACGAGAGGCGAGCAGGTCGGCCGGCAGGCCGGTCGCCGGCACGGGGATCGGTTCCGGTATCTCGTTCCGCCGGAGGTCCAGACCGTTCATGGAGGCCTTGCCCAGGAGCAAGGCCAGGCCGTTGAGAAGCTGGCTCTCCTGGAGTTGGAGCAGGGGCAGTTCGGCCCGGGCCGCGGCCAGGGCCTCCCTCTGTTGCGAAACATCCAGGGCCTTGGCCCGGCCATTGGAAAAACGAAGCCGCTGCAAATCCAGGAGGTCCTCGTTGTTCCGGATCTGTTCCTTGAGAATGGCGATCTTATGTCTAGAGACAACCACGTCGACCCAGGTTTCGACCACCTTGGCCGCCACCGTCACCGCCGCCGCGTCCAAGTCCTCCCGGGCGGCCTCACGGCTTAGCGACTCCGCCTCTCTTCGGGATCGCAGCCGCCCCCATAGGTCCACCTCATAGGAGGCCGCCAGGCCCATGTTCCAGGCCTGTTCCTCGGTCAGGACGCCGTCCTGCCCCACTGACTTCTGGGTTTTTAACCGGCTTATTTTCCCCCCGGCCTCATAACTCACCGTCGGCCGCAGTCCGGCCCGGGCCTGGTCGGCCATGGCCTCGGCCTGCCTCAGCCGGGCCCAGGCGGTCTGAATGTCGAAGTTTTGCGACAGGGCCCCTTCGACGAGGCGGTTGAGTTCCGGGCTGCCGAAGGCATGCCACCAGCGGTCCGGCCCCGGCTCTCCCTCGGTAAAAAGCGCGTACTGCCGGGGCATGTCCAGAGGCGCCTCGGGACGGGACCGGGGCTGGAAGGGCGAACAGGCGGCCAGAGCCAGGCAGGTCGCCAGAATTACGATCGAATTGCGCATGAACCAGACCATGTCCCCCCCGAAACGCTCCTCGGTGTCTTTCGGCCGACCAGCGGCGGAAAGGACCTCGATAAAAAGGCGGTCAAAGTTGAAGACCGGCCGCTGGTTCTCCATTTCATCGGTTATCTCTCGATCCGAACTCGCTGGCGAAGCGTCCGACGGGCCCGGACGAGCAGCGACTCGACCGCGGCGACGCTGATCTCCATGGCCTCGGCGATCTCGCGGTAGCGCAAGCCCTGGTCATGCCGCATCAATAGAGCCGCCCGCTGATTCTCCGGCAGGTCGGCCACGGCCTGAAGCAGACGGTTCATGGCCTGGGCGCTTTCCAGGCGCGTCAGCGGCGTTTCCCGGGTGACCGCCTCGGGCGCGGATTCCATCGATCCGGGCCGCTGCTTTCTGAGGTGATCGACACACAGGTTCCTGGCGATCCGGAACAGATAGGCCCTCAAAGCGGCCCGGGGGCGGTAGCGATGGGCCGAACGATACAAGCGTAAAAAAACCTCCTGGGCCACGTCTTCGGCTTCGACGGCATCTTGCAGGAAACGCCGGGCAAACCGATAAAGCGCCGGCTGATGGCGATCCAGCAGTTCCCGGAAGGCGCCTTCGTCTCCTTCCGCCACCCACGCAACCAGTTTCGCATCCGTGGCGCCCGCATACCGTCCGCGCGCAGTCATGGGGTCAGGGCGACTCTTTTTGGTCAGTTCGGGCCTGATCCAGCAGGGCCGAAAAAAACCCGGCGCCTTTTTCGTCGCCCAATCGCTTCCGAACGTCCGACAGATGCTTTTTGACGTCCTGGTTGATCTTCAGGAGTTGTTCATCGCTTTCCCGAGTCAGGGCATCGAATCGTTTCACGTCCAGCGGCCCGGGCCGGGCGAGCAGGGCCAGGGTTTGATTTCGAATTCCCTTTATCTTCAATCGGTTCTGGCGATGCTGTTTTTCAAAGCGCTCCATGACTTCGACCATGACCTCTTCCTGATCCGGGGCCAGGCCGAGCCCCTGCGTAGCGGTTTTCAACTGATCGGAAAACCGTTGGTGCGGGATGGGCGGATGATTGTGCACCAGGATCAGGGCGGAAAGGATGAAGCCGATATTCAGGGCCGCGGAAAACACGATCAGTATGCGCTTCCAGGTCACGTTCACGGCAGGATTCCTCCCGTGTCATAGAGGAACTGGATATACGACACGGCCGAGGAACCGTCCAGGGAGGAGGCCAGGGTGCTGCCGATCACTATCCCGAAAACCATGCCGGCCAGCGCCGCTCCGCAAGCAGCCCCGCGCATGGCCAGGCTGAGTCCCCGCCACCAGTCTCTCAAGCCGGGCCGGTTCAACTCCCGCCGGAAGGCCTTCAGGGTCTGTCCGGCCAGACGGGTCGGGGCTTGAATCGGGGGCATGGCCTCCAGGGACGCCGCAAGCCGACCGAGTGACGCCGACTCCTCGGCGCAGTCGGGACACGATTCCAGATGTTGCTCGATCCCTTCGGCCAGTTCCGGGGACAGTTCCCGATCAAGCCAGGCATCGAGCAGTTCCCGCGTCTCCGAGCATTCCATAGGCACCTCCCGACCCGTGACCGGGTATCTCTACCCCATAATAACGGAATCGGCCCGGAAAACCTGCGCGTTTTTCGATGAATTTTTTTCCGCTGATTTCGACCCGACCCGCCGGGACATCCTTGATCCTTGGATTGGGGGCGGCCCAAGGCCGCCTTGTCTCGGCTTGAATTTCATGGGCCCCGGTTCACTGAACAGTTACAGCGTCCGGCCCAACGGGCTTGACAATCGTGGCCGGCCGTAATAATCCTTCGGGTGCCGATTAAAACTCGATGCCCCCGACAGCCCGGGCCGGCCCCTCAGACGCTGACCGGTGGGCGGCGGGTTTGGCGGATCGGCGCTTGGGTGACCTGAACGAACAAGAGGTGGATATGTCATGTCTTTGAAAAAGGTAGTGCGAATCGGCGGCGCCTGCGCCTTTCTGGGCGACTCCTCGACGTCCGCCCCCCAGCTTCTGGCCGGCGGCGATCTGGATTACATGATTTTCGATTATCTGGCTGAAGTGACGATGATGATCCTGGCCCGGGTCAAGTCCCGCCGGCCGGACATGGGCTACGCTCGCGACTTCGTGGACATCGTCCGGGACCAAATCGGCGAATTCGCAGCCCGCGGGGTCAAAGTCATAACCAACGCAGGCGGCGTGAATCCCTCCGCCTGCCGTGACGTGATCCTGGAGATCGCCCGGGAGGCCGGGGTAACCCTGAACGTTGCGGTGGTGGAAGGCGACGATCTGACCGGGCGTCTGGACGAACTCAGAAATCGAGGCATCCGGGAGATGTACTCCGGCGAACCATGGCCCGAACATATGATGATCGCCAACGCCTACCTGGGGGCCCGTCCCATCGCCGAGGCCCTGGCCATGGGGGCGGACATGGTCCTGACCGGCCGAGTCGTGGACAGCGCCCTGACCCTGGGGCCGCTGGTCCATGAGTTCGGCTGGACGGACGAGGACTTCGACCAGTTGGCCCGGGGCAGCCTGGCCGGGCACATCATCGAATGCGGCGCCCAGGCCACGGGCGGCCTGTTCACCGATTGGGAGAGCGTTCCGGACTGGGCCCACATCGGGTATCCGGTCATCGAATGCCACCCCGACGGCACATTTGTCGTGACCAAGCCCCCTGAAACCGGAGGCCTGGTCACCCCGGCCACGGTGGGCGAACAACTCCTCTACGAAATCGGCGACCCCCAGGCCTACCTTCTGCCGGACGCGGCCTGCGACTTTTCCGAGGTTCGTATCGAGTCAGACGGTGAAAACCGCGTTCGAGTCACCGGTGCGAGGGGACGTCCGCCAACGGAGACCTACAAGGTCTGCGCCGGCTATCACGACGGTTTTCGTTGCGTGGCCGTGTTGCCGGTCATCGGCATCGATGCCGCCCGCAAGGCGGAACGGCAGGCCGGGGCCATCATCGAGCGGACCCGGGAGATGTTTCAGCAAAGGGGATTCGAGGACTACCGACGGGTGTGGATCGAACCCCTGGGGGCCGAGGCCAGTTACGGAGGCAACAGCCGGACGAGGCTGGCACGTGAAGTGGCATGCAAGATCGCCGTCGAGCACGACCGCAAGGAGGCGTTGCTGCTTTTCGCCCGGGAAGTCTATTCGCCGGTCACATCGATGTCACCCGGCAGTACGGGCTGGTTCACCGCGCGGCCCGAGGTCTCTCGGGTCGTCAAGCTCTTTTCCTTCCTGATTCCCAAGGAGGAGGTCGGGGTCCGGATCACGTTGAACGGCGAAACGCGGGAGGTCCGCACCAGGACCGGGGGCGGTTTCGATCCGGCCTCCATCGAACGGCCCCCTGTACCCCCCCCGCCCCGCCTGGAGGGCCGCACCGTGCAGGTTCCCCTGGTCAAGCTGGCCTGGGGACGCAGCGGCGACAAGGGCGACTCCTTCAACATCGGCCTGATTGCCCGGAAACCCGAGTTTCTGCCTTACATCCGCGCAGGGGTGTCCGAGGGGGCCGTCAAGGACTATATGGCCCACGTTTTCGAGGGTGCCGAAGACCCGCGGGTCGAACGGTTCGAACTGCCGGGGTTTCAGGCCCTCAATTTTCTGTTCCACGAGTCCCTGGGCGGAGGCGGCATGAGTTCCCTCCGGCTGGACATGCTGGCCAAGGGCATGTGCCAGCAACTCCTGGACTTCATGGTCCCCCTGCCGGCGGATTTCGCCGCCCGGCATGGGCTGGCGGAAGGCGAGAACTGATATGGCCATCAAGGCGGTCATTTTCGATCTGGGGGGCGTGGTCTTCGACTCGCCCATGGATGTCTTCGCCCGATTCGAGGCTCTTCTGGGCCTGCCGCACAACACCCTCAACCATCATATCGTCCGGATGGGCTCGGCAGGCGCCTGGGCCCGTCTGGAAAAAGGCTCACTGACCCTGCCCCAGTTCTTCGAAGCCTTCGACGCCGAACTGTCCGAGGCCGGCATTCCCATATCCGCAAGACAACTGATGGAGGAGATCGCCGAACACGGGGCCATCCGGCCGGTCATGATCGAAGCCATCCGACGGCTCCGGAGCAAGGGGTTCAAGGTGGCCGCCCTGACCAACAACTGGGCGGTGGACCAGGACGGGACCGGATCGATGGATGGGATCAAGAACGAGTTCGACGCTTTCGTGGAATCGAGCAAATCCGGCCTGCAGAAACCCGATCCCCGCATCTATGAACTGGCCTGCCGGTCTCTGGACATAGCGCCCGACGAGGCCGTATTCCTCGACGACATCGGCCGCAACCTCAAGACGGCCAGGCGGTTGGGCATGGCGACCATCAAAGTTTCCAGGGCCGAAGAGGCCTTGGCCGAACTGGAAGGCCTGATCGGCCAGAAACTGTTGGACTGAAACCTGGAATCAACGGGCCGGACCGATGTGAATAAACCCGGCCGGGGACTTTCTCCCGGTGTCGACTTCCGATACAATAGAACGAGAGCACAGCCGCGCGGAGAGCGGGTTTCCCGCTTCCCGCCGCGTGCCGAACCAACATTGCGCGAGAGGGGGTCATTATGCAGAGGACGTTTGTGTCGCTCATTCTGTGCGCCGCGCTGGTCCTGGGCGGGGCCGCGACGATCAAGGCCGAACCGGACGCGGCCATGGTCACCGATCTGACCGGCGGCAAGGCGGTCTATCGCTCCGGGGCCAAGGCCGGCGGAGAAGTCATGCTCATGGATTTTCTGGCCGTTGGCGATCGCATCGAACTCGACGAGAAGGCCCTTTTGACCTTGAACTATTTCACCTCGGGCAACCGGGAGCGTGTCTCCGGCCCGGGTCAACTGGAGGTCACGGCCAAGGGCAGCCAGGCCGGCCCCGGCATCAAGCTCCATAGCGCCCCGGCGGCCTTCCTGCCCCCCAAGGCCGACCTTTCGGACTATGACACCCGGCAAACGGCCACGGTGGCCATGCGGGAGGCGAGAGAAACCAAGATTGAGCTTTCAAAGCAGTCCGCATTGGACAAACGGGCCGATGATTACCGGCGGTGCGGTATCGAGAGCATCGGCCTGTTCCAGACCGGAACCCGGCTGACCAAGCCGGTGCTTCGATGGCGGCCGCTGGAGAAGGCCACACTCTATCAATTCACCTTGTTCGACGGCCAGGGCCAAAAGCTCCGGTCCGAAAACATGACATCCAAGACCCTGGCCCGCCCTCTGATGAACTTGAAGCGCGGTCAGCGCTACCGCTGGCAGCTCGTGGCCCTGGCCGGCGACCAGACGCTGGCCCGCTGCGAAAGCTGGTTCTGGACCCTGTCCAAGGACCAGTCCCTGGAGGTGGTCAAGGCGGAAAAAGAGATCAATGCCGGCGGGCGGGCCGCCTCGTCTGAGACGCGGATCGCTCTGGCCATGCTCTATCACACCCATGGCCTGTTCGATGAAGAGGCGGAGATGCTGGAGAAGGTCCTGGCCCAGCAGCCGGGAAACGAAAACATTTCCCGGTATCTGATAAAACTGCGCCCGGTTTCACACTGAGACGGCATCTCCTCCGGGCTGACCAAAGAAACGACGGCCGCCCCCGCCAGGGGCGGCCGTCGTTTTTAACCCGGATTTTGCGGTTGAGTTCGTGGCGAGGTGTCGAAATGCGTAGCGAAACGCGAAGTTGGACCGGTTTTTGGCCGCGGGCGTATTATACGATACGTCGACGGGAAACGAGCGTTGCAGCACGCATTTCAACGCCGCAGTAGAAGGCAACTGCAAAATCCGGGTTTAACCCGATCGCCGGCCTCGATCGTGTTATCGGTCAGCGGCCGACGTGTTGATGAAGCAAAGGCCGCTCCCGCCCCAGCTTCCGCCGCCGCCACCACCGCCGCCGCCGCCGCCACCGCCACCGCCGCCGCCAGGAACGGGGGCCGTGGCCGTGGTGAAGGTCCAGGTAACAGGCGCGGCCAAGGGCACGCCGAAGATGTTCTTCACCCCGGTGGTTAACGTGACCGTATAGGCGGTCCCGGCGGTCAGGCTGGCGGCCGGGGTGAAGGTGGCGGTCCGGGTGGCGGAGGTGTAGGCTACCGTACCCAGAACGGCTGCCCGGTCCGACCTTTCCAGATCGGCGATACTGACGACGTTCAGGGAATCGGCGGATGTGAGGGTAAAGGTGCCGGTATTGATCGAATTGGCGTCCATATCCTCGTTGAAAACCACACTGATGGTCGAGTCCGTGGCGACGCCGGTCGCCCCGGTCGACGGCGTGGTCGTGGACGCACCGGTCGGACCGCCTTGGCCCCTGTGGCTCGAATTCTTCCGAAACATGGGCCACGGCGAGTCGGCCAGCCCGTTACAGTCGGTCGGAACGGCGTAAATGATCCCGGTATTGCTCATTCCGATGTAGAGGTCGCCGTCCAGGTGGCTGATGGCCGGCGAGGAGTAGACCCGGTCGTTGGTGGTCACGGTCCACTTGAGCGTGGCATTCGAGTTGATGGCGTACAGGTTGCTGTCCCAGGACCCAAAATAGACGGTCCCGTCGAACCCCACGGCAGGCGATGAATAGATGCGATCACCCGTGGTGTAGCTCCCCTGCAAGGACCCGTCCGCCCCCTTGATCGCATAAAGCTTGCCATCCCATGATCCGACGAATACGGTCCCGTCCGGCCCGATGGCCGGCGAGGAATGGATCGCCCCGCCCGTGGTGTAAACCCATTTCTGGGTCCCGTCCGGATTGAGGGCATACAAGTTGCCGTCCCGGGTACCCACGTAGATCGTCCCGTCCGAATCGATGGCCGGTGAAGAGCCTACGCCGACCCCGGTGCTGAAAGACCACTTGACCGTGCCGGTCGAATTGAAGGCGTAGAACTTGTCCACGGTGGAACCGACATACACGGTCCCGTCACCGGCCACGGCCGGACTCGAGCTGATGACCACGGCTTCCCCCGGGATCGTGGGCGAGGCCCCGCCGCCTATGTCGTAGGACCAATTGAGCGTGCCGGTGGAATTCAGGGCGAAAAGCACGTTGTTACGGGATACGACATAAATCGTTCCGTCCAGGCCGATGGCCGGCGAGGACCAGACCTCGCTGCCCGTGTTGTAACTCCATGCCAGGGCGCCGGCCGAACTCAAGGCGTAAACCTTCTGGTCCAACGAGCCGAAATAGAGGTTTCCGCTACTGTCGATGGCCGGAGAGGAGTGTATCCCTCCGCCGGTCGTATAAGTCCAACTGACGGAAAACGGCTGGGTGTCGATGCCGCAGACCCGGGCCAGGGCATAGAGGGTGCCGTTGGTGCCGCCGATGTAGACCGTCCCGTCCAGCCCAATGGCCGGCGAACTGTGGAACCAGCCGAAATCCACCCCATAGGCCCATTTGGTCCCGCCGTCCGCCTTGTGCAGTATCTTGGTCACGAAGGCATCCGTGGTGTCGGCGCCGTTGAAGCTGGTGTCATACGCAGTGGTCGTTTTGTCCCAGGCCCCGCCATCGCCGCCGGGAAAGGTCTTTAAATCAGTGCTCCAGGTATAACCGGTGACGTAGATGTTGTTCGAGGCGTCCACACAGATGGCCTGGCCCCAATCCGCTGAACTGCCTCCCAGATAGCTGCCAAAGCCCAACCGATCGCCGGAAGGCTGAATTCGGGCTATGAAGGTATCCGTGGCCCCTCCGCCGGAGGCGCATTGAAACGCGGCATAAAGCGGCAGATCGGTTGACTCCGTCGTCCCCAGCAGATAGGCCGCTCCCGAGGCATCCACGGCGATGCCGCCGTGGTCTTCGTTCAGGGACCCGCCGAAATAGGTGGAATACTCCAGGGCCGTCCCGGCGGCGTTGAACTTGGTCACGAACAGGTCGGACGGCCCGCCAAGCGAGGCGTCATAGGCGTTCTTGGTCGGGAAGTCGCTGGACCAGGTCTGGCCGCCGACATAGGCCGCCCCGGCCGCGTCCACGGCGATACCCTTGGAGATGTCCTCGTTGGCGCCTCCCAGATAGGTCGAATAAGTCAAGGCGCCGCCCACGGAGTTGATCTTGGTAACAAAGGCGTCATACCGGGTCGGGCAGCCGTTGCAGGCACTCTGATAAGCGCTGGCCGTGGGGAAGTTGGTGGACAGGGTTCCGCCGGACACATAGGCGTTTCCGCCCGTATCCACGGCGATGCCGCCGTAACAGTAGTCGTTCTCGGAGCCGCCCAGGTAGGTCGAATATACCAGGGAGTTTCCGGCGGCATTGAACTTGGTGATGAAAACATCCTGCCCGCCTCCGGAAGTCCCCTGGAGCCCGCCTGCCACCGGGAAGTTGGTCGAAACCGTGTCACCGGCCACGTAGGCCGAGCCCGCTCCGTCCACGGCGATGCCCGTGGCGTAGTCGGTGTCGCTGCCTCCCAGGTAGGTCGAGTAGGTCAGGCCGTTGCCGACGATGTTGAGTTTCGAGACAAAGGCGTCCTGAGAGCCGCCCAGGGTCGCGTCGTACGGACCCACGGTCGGGAAGTCGTTCGAAGCGGTCCTTCCGGTCACATAGGCCGCCCCGGTGCCGTCCACGGCAATGCCCGAGGCGGCATCGGAATCCGACCCGCCCAGATAGGTGGAATAGACCAGAACGTCTCCATCCGGAGCCAGCTTGGTGATAAAGGCATCTCCCCCCCCGACCACGGTGGAGTACTCCGACAGGGTCGGGAAATCGGTCGATGTGGTCCGGCCGGCGATATAGGCGTTGCCGGCCGCGTCCACGGCAATGGCATAGCCGTAATCCCATCCGGTGCCGCCCAGATAGGTCGAGTAGTCCAGTTGATAATAAGTCACCAGGTAGACCACCGGATCGATGATCAGAGGATGGGTCCGGTCGTACGCGGCCACTTCGAAGCCGACGTGACCGGAGTCATCCAGGACATACCGGCATTCAACCCGCTGGCGGCGGCCGTTCATGTCCTGAAAGGCCACCGGGGCCTCATGCACGATCCGGCCGGCCTCGGTTTCCAAAATCAGATTGCCGGCTTCATCCGAATACAGGCCGTTCATCCCCTCGAATGCCAGCCGAATCCGGTTCGGGTCCGCGCCGGGTGAAACCATGATGTCGAATTCCAGTTTGTCCCCGTGGCCGTGATAGATAAAGTCGATGCCCGGATATACATCCTCATACCGAACCCTGGCATAGGTCGGCACGTCGGTCCGCCATTTGGCCGGGTCCTTGCCGATCAGGTAGTTGACACGGCCCGGCAACCGGTCCCGGCCGACGACCCGAGGAGAGGTCGACCCGCCCGGCATGCGCATGCGCAGAACCGCTTCCCGGGGCCCGGGGGCCCTGGATGGCGCATCGTGTTTCCCGGACCGGGACGCCAGGCGCAGGACCATTTCGTCGGAGGTCAGCAGAACGGCCATCCCGGGCCGCCTGGATACATACCGGACCCGGGCGTCGAACTGCCCCTGGTTGGCTTCGAAATAAAAGGGTAGCCGGCCATAAGCCCGGTCGGCTTCAGCCATTCGAGGGTCTTGATCGGATGTCGTCGTAAGGCCCTTGATTTCACTCATCCCCGCCGGCCCGTCGGCCTGGATGCCGGCCTGAATGCCCCGGACCGGCACGAGCATCATGGCGAGGACGGCCAGCCCGACCAATCCCAGGCAAGATCGTCTGTTTAATATTCCGGGCATATCTTCCCCCTTACACTGAATAGATTGATATCTATTATGTCACATTCAGTTGATATAAGTATTATTTGACCATAATTTTACATAAAAGTCAAAGAAAAACAGGTGCTCAGCGCAGAGTTCCAGTCAACAGCGGCGTGCCGTGGTTATCGGCAATAAGCTTGGGAAAATAGTCGACATGTAAAAAAAAACCATTTGTTTGCTTGGATGGCCAACCCCCGGGGCAATCCGCGAGGCATGCGCCCGCCCCGCGTGTTCGGCACGGCAGCAGAAGACTGCAATATCCGGGTTTCAGGGAGAAACGGTCGGGCGCATTTCCCGCGGATTTTCCGTCAGAAACGCGGCCGTCTTGCATGTTCGCGTCCCCGAACCTTGCCCGAACGATCGATCAGTTGCCTGCCGCGGTGACCGATGCGCTTGGTCGGTTGAGTCCGAGGTTCGGGGAGGGATGTAAGGACGGGATGAACGAAACACCGCTTCGGAACGGTCAGGCCGGGACCGTCCCGAAGCGGTTTATATACCAGGCGTCAAGATTCAGGCTGCCCGGAAGGCCGGGTGTTTGCGTCTGACCCGGCCTGATGCAAAGGGCGGCAGGCATGGTCGGGCATACAACTCGCGATCAATCGGTTCGGTATCATGACAAGTTCCCATGTCTGCCTTGCGCTTGAGTGGTTCTCGGTCCATCGCCCTCTGGCTCGGACGGAAAAGCGATCACTTGCAGGGCAAAACGCCTCGTTTCTTGGTCAGGTAGTCGCAGAACTCCTTGGAGCTGACGAACTCGACGAACTTCTGCACCGCGCCTTTGGGCTCCCCTTTGGTCACCAGCGAGAAGGCCTGGACGAATGGATAGCCGGCGGCGTCGGGCGCAAGACCGTTTATTTTGACGATACGCGAACCTTCCGGCCGGCCGTGGGCGGCGCCCAGGTTGACGAAAGAGATGCCGTTCTTGTAGCGCCGGGCCACGTCGGCGGCAAAGGTGGATTTGGCTGTGGTCACGTCGGGAGTGATTTCAACGCCCTGCATAACCATGTTGGAGAAGTTATGATACAGGGCCGAGTCCCCGGAAGGAGCGAAGACCAGAATCGGCAGGTCCTCACCGCCGACCTGTTTCCAGTTTCCAATGCTCTTGTGGAAAATGCCCTGGACCTGGTCCGGTTTCAGGTCGAGGACCTTGTTCTGGGGGTTGATTACGATGACCAGGGCATCACGAGCGAAGGGAAACTCCATGAAGCCTTGCGACTTGTAGAAGCTTTTCAGCCCTTCCGCCGATGCGGCCACGTCGCAGAGCCCGTTCTCCAGCCTGCCGATGGCCGTGGCCGATGTGGTCACGACCAGATCGACCTTGACTCCTGATTTTTCGGTGAACAGATCGAGCCCTTCCGGCCCAAGGGATTCATAAATCTGAGCCGACGAGGCCAGCCTGATCGTTTCGGCCGCCCTGGCGGGCGTTGCCGCGACCAGGTTTGCACCCAGCAGACTCACACACAGACCGATCACGAGCGCCAGAGGCCAGGACCTGATGGCGAATTTCGACAGTATACCCTTCATGCTATTCCTCCGTTGAAGTTGAAATTAGGCCACCCATCTTGACGGTAAGAATTAAAGAGCATCTCCCCCCGTCCCAATCAACATGGTTGCCACTGGATCGGCTCATCACCTCCTTGCGAATAGGTTGATTTGGGCTCGGTCCCCTCGAAACTGCCCCCGGCAATCCTGGAACAAAACCCATTCATATATTGCGTAGTTGCATTATAGCATGCCGGGGATAAAATGCACAGGCAAAAAATTCTTGATCCTGCCTTTTTACATGATACGGAGCGGCGGCGCCTTGATCGAGGCCTGTTCCGGAAAAATTGACACCTCAAAACGAGGCCCTTAACCTTTCAGGGACGCCAGGGCGATGTTCAGGGCGTAGAACCCCAGGGAGACGAATATGATGGAGGCGAATATCATGACCAGGGTTCTTCCACGCGAGAAGCCGCAGGTCCGGGCCAGGCCGATCCCGATCAGGACCCACTTGCCGATTTCAGCGAGCAGGGAGAAAAACGGGACCCAGGAAAACGGGAGGACCGCGCCGCTCCCCAGGACGTATACGGACATGACCCGGCTGAAATCCGCCTTGCCGCCGGGTATGGCCTTCATGGCCGCGAATCCCGCGACCGCGGTAATCAGGGGCATGAGCATCGCGTTGAGGAAAAGCAGGAGGGGCGGAAAGAAGTGCGGCGAGTCCATCTGGGTCAGGGCGCCCAACACGTGCAGAAGGCTCGAGGCCGTCAGAAATCCCAGCGGCGCTCCGGGCCGGGTTCCCGAGGCCAGACCGGAGAAGAAATCCCCCGGCCGTCTCAACAGGCCGCTGAGCGTTTCCAGGTAGTATCTGGGAAACTGGCTGATATTCAATGGGGCGAAGGCGTGGTTCATATTCGTGACCGTCATCCGTCGAACAGACCGCATTTGTACAAAATGCCCAGGAGGAGCATGATCAGGGTCAGGATGAAAAAGACCCGCCGCTCCGAGTCCTTGCTGAAGTAGGTCACGCCTTTCTCGTGGTGGACTGTCTTTTCTTTTTCCCGCTCGGTTTTATCTGTCTCGTTCATGCCCGGCCCCTTTTACGCTCGGTTTTAATTTGAAGGTCCGGCCTTTTCCCGGGCCGAAGCCCG
>JAHJTB010000395.1 GCA_018830135.1 Pseudomonadota bacterium
ACGAAGCCAGGGCCAAGGCCCTGCAGGCGGAGATCAACACCCTTCGCAACCAGGCGGCCGACGAGTCTCTGGCGGCCGGTCTGAAGGAACGCCGGGAAAATCCGGACGCGGGGAGAAGCCACGGTCCGGGTTACGGTCGCGGTCCGGGGGCCGGGTACTGCTGGCGATAACCGCTGATCGCGGGCGGGCCGTCGGGCCCGCCCGAACTCCCGACCGAAATGATTAACCTTTGGGTAACAAGCCCAGTTGTTGCATCATGCTGAGGCTATCGATGGTGCCCCATGATTCCGCGAATTTTCCATCCACAATTTTCTTGATACTGGTATCTCGCATTTCAATCCGGTTACCGGTCCGAGCAAGATCGCCGAGTGCTCGGCCTGTCCGGAATATAAACCGGCCCTGGACAAAAAACAAGGCGGACGCTTCTTTTCAAATTGAAGACAACATTTTCAACTTGAATGACCCACCCCGGCCAATTATCCAGGCTTCAATTGGATATGGCTGATTATACTCGATAATTAATTTTGCGAGCGTTGGCACGGGCCTTGCCATGGATATAAGGCAACGATGTTTTGAAGGTTACGAAACGAAAAGGATCAAAGGGAGGAAGAACAATGATGAAACTCGCAGCGATACTCAGTCTGATGCTGGTCATGGCCCTTGGCGCGGGAAGCGCGTGGGCCGGAAGTGTGCCGATCACCAATGGGCCGCTCTTCGATCACGAGTGGGCCTCGGAATACGCCAAGGGTGTGACCCTGGCGCCTGTCATCGAGTTCGACAACAAGGTTCTGGACAAGGGCGCTCTGTACGACCGGGAGTGGGAGGAAGCCTATAGTGCCGGCCTCAGCCTCCGGCCCCGGATCAGCTTCGACAGCAAGGCCCTGGACGACGGTCCCCTGACCAACGACGAATGGATCGTGGCCTATGAGGGCCGCGCGGTCAACGCCGGATAACCCAAGCCAACCATGAAACAAAAAAACCGGGCCTCCGGCCGCGAGTCGGAGGCCCGGTTTTTTATGTGTTTGCGGACGGAGGACTGTCGTTGAAGGGCATGTCAGTCGATGGATGTCCTTGGCATGTCTTATTTACTTGCAGGCGGAGGGAATATGGTGGGGATGCCTGATAATTTATGGGCGTGCCTCTATCACCTGAAGAATGGTAATATGCCGGTCATCATATATTGGGTGAAGGGGGGCCAAGCATGAGCCCGGTTACGGCCGTTATCGAGCGCCATGGAGAAATCGCGGTCCTGATTCTTGACAAGCCGCCGGTCAACGCGGTGGACCTCGACCTGGTACGCGATGCCGAGGCATGCCTGAAAGGCGTGGAAGGGGATGAATCGGTCAGGGGGCTGGTGATTACCGGGCGGGGGAAATGTTTTTGCGCGGGGCTGGATTTGAAAACGGTTCCCTATTACAGCCAGTCGGAGCAGCGCCGAATAGTCGAGGAATTGAACCGGACGGTGGCCTGGCTTTACGGCTTTCCGGTCCCCACCGTGGCCGCGGTCAACGGTCATGCCATAGCCGGCGGTTTCATCCTGGCCTTGGCCTGCGATTACCGCGTGGGCACGGAATCGCCTTGCCTGCTTGGCGTGACCGAGAGCCGGATGGGCATTCCCTTCCCTGTGTCGACGATGGAGGTCCTGCGGGCGGAGTTGTCGCCGGCGGGAGCCCGCCGGATGACCCTGGTCGGACGCAACCTGGGTCCGCGAGAGGCATTGTCCGCCGGGGTGCTGGATGAACTTCAATCGCCCGACCGGATCATGGCCCGGGCCGGGGAAATGGCCCTGGACCTGGGGTCCATGCCGCGGGAGGCCTACGGAAGAATCAAACGCCAGTTGCGAGGGGAAGCCCTGACGCGAATGGATGAAGCCATCCGGACGGGTAACGACCCGTTGTTGAAGATGTGGATCGCGGATGAAGGCCGGAGCGCCTCAGCCGGGCATCTCGGCCTGGAGCGCGATTAGCCCGGATGGAAGGATAAGTGGACACCCCGAAGGATTCCATTATCGGAGGTTCCGCCGGACGATACCCGCGGCCAGTTCTTCTTCCCGGCCACCCCGGACCCGGCCATCCGGCCTGCCGGTAAATTATTAGGCGCTTTACTTTTAAAGTGTAAATTTATCATCCAACCGCCCGGGCCCCGGCTCTTATCTCGTGTGGTTTCCGGAAAAGTCTGCGATTAATTATCAAGTATAATCAGAATATTATGTTTATAAATCTTTCCGGCCGCTTCTGGCACCCGTCTTGCTCTCCATTAAGGGCAAATGGCGAGAGCCGGAAAGATGAGGAAAGAAAAATGGCAAGGAAAAGCATAATCGGTTTGGTGGTGGTTTTGGGACTTCTGGCGGTTGGATCATACGTGCTGGCCGACGGTCCGGGCTACGGCGGAGGCTGGGGCATGATGGGTTCCGGCAGGTCGGGTTACGGCCCGGGCTACATGATGGGCGGGGCCGGCGGCGGTCAGGGCTATGCCGCCACGAGCAAGACTCGGGGTGAGCTGTACGCCAAGCAGGCGGAACTCGATGAGGTCCTGTCCGCGCCCACGGTGGACGAAGCCAGGGCCAAGGCCCTGCAGGCGGAGATCAACACCCTTCGCAACCAGGCGGCCGACGAGTCTCTGGCGGCCGGCCTGAAGGATCGCCGTGAAAATCCCGATGCGGGAAGGACCTACGGTCCGGGCGCCGGTCGCGGTCCGGG
>JAHJTB010000044.1 GCA_018830135.1 Pseudomonadota bacterium
CCGCTGCCGACGGACAGGACTGACCGCGGCCATAAGCGTTTCAATCGCGATACCGTAAGCAAGCCCCCGGGCCCCCTTGGCCGGGGGCTTTTGCTTGCGTGGAGGGCCGATAGGGCCTTGTCCCCCTATGGGGGTGGTTGTTGACTTGAATTGGTATCAGCCGCGGGTCCCGGGCGTCCCGGACCGGCGGCGGTCCAGTTCCTCGATGATGCGGGGGGCCTGGGGCATGTTCAGCTTTTGGGCTTCGAGGGCCTGGAGCCGGGCTTCGTCGTCCCGGCCCATGGCCATGAGGGCCAGGGCCAGGTTGACCCGGGCCGCTCCGAGTCCGGGTTTGAGGGCCAGGGCCCGGCGGTAGCGTTGGGCGGCCTGTTCCATCGACCCCCTGCCGGACGAGATCAGACCGATCTGGTTATAGGCCTCGGCCGCCAGGGCCGGGACATCGGCCGCGGCCCGGTACTCCCGTTCGGCCTCGTCCGGGCGGCCGAGTTTCTGCAGAACGAATCCCAGGTGAAAGGCCAGGGAGGCCGGGGCCTTGGGCTGGGTCCGGGCTCGCTCCAGAACGGGCAGGGCCCGGTCGTACTCGCCTTTTTTGATATAAACCACCCCCAGTCCGATCAGACAGTCCGCGTACCCGGGATTGATTTGCACGCAGCGTTCGTAGGCGCCAAGTGCTTCGTCCAGCCGGCCCAGGGATTCGTCAATGGAACCGAGGTTGAGGAGGGCCTTGTCGTAATCGGGTTTGATGGCCAGGGCCTGTTCCGCCCGCCGGCGGGCTTCGACCAGACGGCCCGCCCGCAACAGGCTCGCGGACAGATTAAGCAGGCTGTTCAGGTGGTTGGGATGTCGGACCAGAGCCTGTTCATAGGCTCGCGCCGATTCCGGAAACCGTCCCGATTCGGCCAGGGCCTTGCCCAGGTTGAAGAGCGGGAGATAACGTCCGGGCGCGAACCGGTGGGCCTGGCGGGATTCGGCCTCGGCCTCCGTCCAGCGTCCTTGGCTCAACTGGTACGAGCCGGCCAGGACGTGGCGGTCGGATTCGATCAGCCGCGCGTTCCAGACCGCCAGTCCGGCGGCGGCCAGGCAGAACACGGCGGCCAGGACCCGGCGCACGCCCGGGCCCGGATCGAGTCGCCGGAATTGGCCGGTTTCCCCGGTTGAAGCGAACAGGGCCAGTCCCAGGCCCAGGACGACCATGAGGTAAAGCGGGGGCACGGCCATTCTCAGGGGAAAATCAAAGGCGGCATTCACGAGAAAGGCGATCAGGGCCATGCCGACGAAGACGAGGCGGAACGAAGCCTCGGGGTCTCGGCCGCTTTTCAGGGTCCGCCGGATGGAACGGAACATCAGGAAGAAGACGGCCAGGAAGGCGGCCAGGCCCAAGGGGCCGGTTTCGGCCCATATCTGGAGGTATTCGTTGTGGGTGTGGCGGGGCTGAATCCGGTCGCCGAACTCCGGGTCGGGTAGCAGGCTCCGGTGATAGCGGGGGTATTCGATGAACCAGCCATCCAGGCCGAGGCCGAGCAAGGGATGGTCCCGAATCATGACCAGGGTGTTGCCCCAGAGGGGCAGGCGGATTCTCATGCCGCCCTGCCCGGATACCCGGCCCAGCATGACCATGACCGCTCTGACGTGCTGGTCGGTTCTCTGGCTTTCCGCCGGGCCGGCGACATCATGGTTCAGGACCCGGGGCAGAATTTCCTGGGTGGCGACCAGACCTGGAAGGAGCAGGAACAGGACCAGTCCGGTCAGGGCCAGCCGCTTTTTGTCCAGGCGTTTCCACAGGTCTCCGGAGGTCGCCAGGACCGCGCCGGCGGCCAGCGAGACCAGGGCGGCCAGCCAGCCGGCGCGGGACCCGGCCAGGACCAGGTACAGACCGACGGCCAGAACCGGGAGCGAGCGGATCCAGAAGCGGACGGTGTTCGGGGCCGCGACCATTCGCATCAGGGCCAGGGGCCAGATCATAACGACGAACTGCACGGCGATGTTCTTGTTGGAAAAGGTGGCCCCGGGTTTGGAACCCTGGGGTATGAAGTCCCAGCCCAGGAGGGCTTGGCCGATGCCGATGAGGGCCACGATTGTGGCCGCGGCCACCGAGGCCAGGACGAGCCGGTCGAGGCGTTCGGGGGAACGGAAGCCTCCGGCAACGACCGGGAGGAACAGGGCGCAGCAGGCCCAGTGGCGCCAGACGTCCAGCCCATGGGCGGGGTTGGGGGCCCAGAAAACGGACAGCCCGGACCAGGCCAGCCAGGCCCCCAGAGCGATCAGGAGCGGATGTTTCGGAAGGGCCGGGACGCCCGAACCCGGCCGGAGCCACAAGGCTGCGGTCAGACAGGCGGCGGACTGGATGACCAGTCGTTTGGGAAGCTCGGAAAACTCCTGGATGAATGGGTAGTAGACGAGCGGGGCGGCCAGCAGGACCAGGAGGACGAACCCTTCCAGGACCGGCGCGGGGAGCGATACGTTCCCCACTCGCCCCTCGTTCGGAACGGGGAGCGTCCGGTTCGCGGCGGTACGTTTTTTCCTTTGGCCGGGTCTGCTCATGTCAGGGGTCACCGGGTCTGCCGGAAATTTGGTAAAGGCATCATAACACGAGGCGCGGTCCGGACAAACATCCAATGAAATCCACGGCAAGCGACCCGAAGCGCCCGGCGGGAAAAGCCGCGTTATTCGGGCCTTGCGTCGAAACGGCGCCGATTCGTCACATGGCCGGCACGGACCGGGGATAAACCCGGGGCAGTTTGAAGCGAGGTGACCCATGTCGAACTGTCCGGCTTGCATTGAAGAAGAGGGGGAACCCCCCCGGGGCGAGCGGCTTGCCTTCATGGGGCCGAAATGGAGTCCGGGCCCCATGAGATATGCCTTGGAAAGCGACAACCCGTCCGGCATACTGGTGTTTGTCGTACCCAATTTTTTCACCTTTCAGCGGCTCTACGGTCCGGAGCTCGCCGACATGACCCTGCGAAAGGTGGAGGCCGCCCTCGATGAATGCCGGGCCCAGTACCTGGCGGACTGCGAGCGGGTCCATTTTGAAAATGCCCGGGATGGCTGCTTTTTTTTCATCCTGTCCCGAGCCGGTCTCAGCCTGGACGTGCTGGCCGACTTGGCCATGACCATGGTCCTGGCGGTTCGGCACGCCACTAACCGGGAGGTGGTCAAACTGACCGGCCAGAAGCTGGAGATCAAGGCCGGGTACAGCACGGTCCGGCTAAATATGGGCGTGGACGTATCCGACGGCCTGTACCAGTCCCTGTGCGATGCGCAGCAGGTGGCCGCCGGGCAGTTAAACGTCAACCGGCTGCGAATGATGGAGGAGTTCCGCGGCATTGTCGAGGAGCCCCGGATCATGCCCGTGTACCAACCGATCGTGGACCTGAATACGGGGCGGGTCTTGGGTTGGGAGGCGCTGACCCGGGGGCCGGAAGGCAGCCGTTTCCACTCTCCGACCGTGCTTTTCGATTTCGCCGAGGAGGTGGGCTTTCTTTTCCATCTCGAACGCGTCTGCCGGCAACAGGCCATATCGAATTTCGGTCCCCTGGACCCGCAACAGAAGATTTTTCTGAACATCCACCCCCACACCGTGGGCGATCCGGCCTTCACGGCGGGCCAGACGAGGCAGTTGCTGGGCCGGTACGGGCTGAAGCCGGAAAACGTGGTCTTTGAAATCACGGAGCGCCATCCCGTTCGGGAGTTCACCCTGTTTTTCCAGACTCTGGAGCATTATCGATCCCAGGGCTACCAGGTGGCGATCGACGACGTGGGCGCCGGTTATTCCGGCCTGTGGACCATCGCCAACATCCGGCCCGAGTTCGTGAAGGTGGACATGTCCCTGGTGCGCTGCGTGGACTCCAACCCCGTGCATCGAGCCCTGCTCGAGACCCTGGTTTCGTTTTCCAACAAAATCGGCTGCCGTCTGATCGCCGAAGGCATCGAGAGCGAGACCGAGCTTTCCACCCTTATGGACCTGGGCGTGCATTTCGGCCAGGGGTTCCATCTGGCCAGGCCCGCCAATCCCAAGCCCCCGGTTTCGGTCGACCTGCCGGTCAAGGCGGCGCTGAACGACCAGACCTTCCGGGAGTGGAAGGTCTCCCTGCCCGTGGGCACGCTGGCCGAGCCCGCGCTCCAGGTGGAACCGACGACCCGGATCAGCGAAGTGCAGCATCTGATCCAGTCCGGTCCGGCCACGCCCATCGCCGGCGTGGTGGTGCTGGAAGAGCAGCGACCGGTGGGTCTGGTCATGAGCCATAACCTCAATCGGGAACTGGGCACCCGGTTCGGCGTGTCCCTGTATTACGACCGGCCCGTGTCCCGGCTCATGGACCGGACGCCGCTGATCATCGACGAGGCCGCCTCCGTAGCCGTGGCGGCCGAACGGGCCATGAGCCGCGACACCTACCACGTGTACGACCAGATCATCGTGACCCGGGGCGGGAAACTGCTGGGCGTGGTTTCGGTCCAGAAGATGCTCGACAGCCTGGCCCGCATCCAGGTGGAGATGGCCAAGGGGGCCAACCCGTTGACCGGTCTGCCGGGCAACGTGGCCATCGAGCAGGAGATCGAACGCCGGTCCCGGGCCGGGGTGCCCTCGAGTTTCATTTACGCCGACCTGGACCATTTCAAGGTCTACAACGACCAGTACGGTTTCGAAAAAGGCGACCGGGTCATCCTGCTTCTGGCCAGGATTCTGCAGTGGGCCGTAAACCGGCACACCGGGCCGGACGGATATCTGGGGCACGTGGGCGGAGACGACTTTGTGGTCATCACGCCCCCGGAGCGGGCCGAACGTCTGGCCCGGGCCGTGACCCGCTGCTTCAGCCGTCTGGGACCGACTCTGTATTCCCGAGGGGACCGGGAGCGGGGTTATGTGGAAGGCGCGACCCGCAACGGTGACAAGGGCCGCTTCGACCTGGTCTCGGTCTCTCTGGCGATTGTGGACTGTCACGGCCAGGCCGACCTGATTCAGGTGGGCGAACGGGCCGCCGAGGTCAAGAAATGGGCCAAGTCGGTGCCGGGATGTTCCTGGGTCCGGGACCGCCGCCGGCCTGTGGGCGAATCGCCGGACGCCGCGGCCGAGGCCGGGGATTATTGATCCAGGGGGGCGTGCGTCAGCCCAGGCCTTGCAGGGGGCATTCGTCGCAGAGGGGTTTGGGCTTGCAGAAACGGTGGCCCAGGGCGACGAGCAGGGCGTGGTATTCGTTGTACAGGTCGGTGTCGGGGGGGATGTGGTCCATGAACAGCTTCTGGAGCCGGTCGTAAGAGGCGTCCGGTTCGGCCAGGCCGTGGCGGCTCAGGATGCGGCGGGTGTACGCGTCGATGACGAAGATGGGGACGCCGGCGGCGTAGAGCAGGATCGAGTCCGCCGTCTCCGTGCCCACGCCGTTGACGGCGAGCAGGTCGGTTCGAAGCCGGTCCGGCGGCCGCCGGAGCAGCCGGGGCGGATCGCCGCCGCCGGCCTCCATGACCAGGGCGGTCAGATTCTTGAGGCGGGCGGCCTTGACGTTGAAGTACCCCGAGGGTTTGATCAGTCGGGCCAGGCGCTCGAGGGATACCCGGTGGATGGCTTCGGGAGAAAGCAGGCCGGCCTGTTTCAGGTTGTCAATGGCCTGACGGACGTTTTTCCAGGCCGTGTTCTGGGTCAGCACGGCCCCGACCATGACTTCGAATGGCGTTTCGGCCGGCCACCAGCCGCGCGGACCGATGGCGGCCAGGAGACGGTCGAAAATTTCAAGCAGCCGCCGGGCGGTCGGATTGGACTCGGATTCGGCCCCTACCACTTGTAGACCGGAATCAGGTCCTTGGGCCGGAACGGTTCGCCCGCGGTCAGGTACCCGTCCCGGTTGAGGTCGAACTGGTCGAAGTACCGGCCGGCCCGTTCCTTGTCCTTCCACAGGCAGCAGTACTCTTCCCGGCTGATTTTGTGGTCTCCGTTCTTGTCGATCTTGCAGAACTCCGCCTGGTCGAGGGTCCCGTCGGCGTTGGCGTCCAGGCATCCGAAAGCGGCCTTGTCCTCGTCGGTCAGGTCCATGGCGGCGTTCTCGGCCAGGGCCGATCCGCACCAGGCCAGGGCCAGCGCGGCCAGGACGGCCAGGATCGTTCGGGCTCGTTTCATTTTTTTACTCCCCGGGGGCCCGGGAAAGCCGGGCCTTGGAAATCCGAGTTATCAGGGTAGTCCGGGCCCGGCTTTGAAGTCAAGACGGAAAAGGGGGGTGAAGCGGACAGGGCTGGTGAACCCTGGAAATTCCCATTTCGGAAGGTGCGGGAACGATCGGTTGACTTGGCCTTGGGTTCGGGGCTATGCTGAGCCATGGTCTAATTTATACTAGAAATTATAAAAGGAGGGTCGAGATGAGCGACCACGCCGCGGACCTGGAACAGATGGCTTCGACCATCGAGGACTACTTCCAAGGCATGTACCATTCGGACGCCGAGCGGCTCCGGAAGGCCTTCCATCCCCAGGCCCAGGTCATGGGGCACTTCAGCGACAGCCTGGTCGTGAACACGTTGGAGCAGTTCCTGAAGTTCGTGGCCAAGACCCCGGCCCCTTCGGCCGGTGGGGAGGCGTATGACATGCGGATCGTCTCCATGGACCGGACCGGCCAGGCCGGCGTGGTCAAGGTGGCCGACCTCTACCTGGGACTCCGCTTCACCGACTACCTGTCCATGCTCAAGATCGACGGCCGGTGGGTCATCGTTCACAAGACCTACTTCCACGAGCCGATCAGGTAAGGAGGGTTCCATGGACTCGTCGGCTCGGGCGGCTTCACTTTTCGAGGGCCGGTTTTCCTGCACCCAGTCGATTGCGGCCTTATTCGGCCCGAGATACGGACTGGAGGAGGCGTCGGCTTTGCGTCTGGCCCGGGGCTTTGGCATGGGTCAGGCCAAGGGGCTGACCTGCGGGGCGGTCACCGGCGCGTACATGGTCCTCGGCCTGGCCCTGGGCCCGGTCGAAGGCAACGATCGCGAGGCCCGATACCGCTGTTATGACCTGATCCGGGAATTCGACCGGCGGTTCTCGGCCCGGCACGGGACCCTGTCGTGCAGCGAACTGCTGGGCTTGGACATGGACACGGAAGCCGGGCGGCAGGAGGCGGGCGCGCGCAATCTCTTCCGGACCGCGTGTCCCAACTTCGTACGGGACGCGGCCGCCATCCTGGATGAAATGATCGCCGGTCTGGACACGCCGGCGCCACCGGTTACGAGCGAAGAATGATCCCAGGCACGGATGCGCTGACCAGCCCTTTCGACGTCGTGATCCGGAGCGGGGCCCGGCTGACTCCCCGGGAGGCCGAGGCCATGGCCCGCCTGCTGTCCGCGGCCTACCGTCAGGGCGAAATTCATTCGGACGAGGCCGGTTCCGTCCGGGAGGACCATTCGCCCGAAGCCTACCTGGACCTGCTCGGGGAACCCGGCCGGGAGGTGGCCGCCATCCGCGAGGGCGGGGACCTGGTCGGGGTCCTGTTGACCTCGGCCCCGCCAGAGAACTCGTTCGTGCCGTTGCGCAAGCTGAGCCATATGGCCTTCTGGTTCAAGCCCGGGCGAACGATAATCAAGAAGCGGGTCCTCAAGGCGGCCCTGGACCACTTTCGGGCCGACGGCCTGAGCATCGTCTGCGCGGCCGACGCGTCCGCACGGCAGCACCAGGCCCTCCTGGTCCAGGCGGGCATGAGGCCGGTCGATAACCACGCGGAAATCTGCTGGATTCTGTCGCACCTGATGGGCCGGACGGTGACCCGCATCCAGGGTCCGGGCGACCGGTGCCGACTGGCATACGTGGCCGAGGTCCGGGGCCGGAAGATCGGGCTGAACCGGGTCCTTTACTGCGCCGACGCTCTCGGGGACTCGCATTTCGGCCGACACCGGGCCATGGTCCGGCGCCACATGCTGCTCCAACACCGCCGGAGTGAAATCGATCGCTTCATGTCCCAGGTCCGATGCTGGCCCGAAACCGGCGTGTATTTCATGTTCGGGTTTTCCGGAACGATCGTGCCCGGTCCGGAAAACGGCCAGCCGGACGGCTGGCGGGTCAACGGCCTGGGCCTGAGCGGTCCGGAGACCCTGGACCACATCCTGGACCGCGAACACGCGCTCCTCTACCTGCCGCATCATCGCCACCCGGAGCTTCAGGCCGCGGCCGAACAGTTGCGGCCGCGGCCCGGGTTCGCCGATTTTCTGCTTTGGGCCTTGCGCATGCTGGCCCCGGTCCTGCTCGTTTCATCGGAGCCCCGCCTTCAGGCCGCCCCGATCCTGGATCGGCCGGTCAGCGAACTCGGTTCGGCCAGGATATCCGACCTGATCGAAACCCCGTTTCTGACCGGTTTGCAGTTGGCCCTGAACATGACCCGGACCGACGCCGACGGTACGATCCGATCCGCCTGGCGCGTTTCCGGGGGCGGCCCGGACCGGACCGCGGCCGATCTGTGGGCCGATCGGGGCTGGCTTTTGGCCGAAGCGCTGCAACTCGTCTCTCCGGTCCGGGAGAGTCCCCTTGTCTTCCTGGGTTCCGGACCCGAAGACATCCCGGCCGCCGATCGCCTGGCGGCCCTGGCCCGGCAGGGCCGGCCGGTGCTGTTCATATCCTTCGGCCAGGCCTTGGAACGACACCTCGACGAGATATTCCGCCGCATGGAACCCGGCCGGTGGCCCATCCTGGGCTTCCGGGCCTCCTCGTTCTACGAGGCGATCCTGATCCTGGAAATCCTGGGCTTGAGTCCGGCCCCCCTTATGGACAGTTGATACCAATTTGTTTTCCAACATGGAATGGAGCTGGCAGACCGGTCGTTGGGATACGCCAAGGCGAACGCGACGCGGTTGAACAGGCTGGGGCGTCCGCACGCGGTACGGCTCGATCGTCCCGCGGGCTCCGGGGCCGGGTTTAACCCGGACTTCGCAGTTGTCTCCTACTGCGGCGACGAAATGCGTGCTGCAACTCTCGTTTCCCGCTTTTTGACCTCGACGTATCGTATAATACGCCTGCGGCCAAAAACCGGCCCAACTTCGCGTTTCGCTATGCATTTCGACGCCTCGCCACGAACCCAACCGCAAAATTCGGGTTTAAGGTGAAATTATTAGCGCAATAGACTGCCGATGCACCACTTCCGGACCGGTTTTTCTTTCCTGGTCTCTCAATCGCCCTTGTGGTAGGCTCTGACCATGAATTTCGACCTGCTCGGCTTTGTCCGGACCAATAAACGGGTTTTCATCTGGACGGCCTTTTTCGGCCTGCTGTATCTGGTTCGGGGCTTCTTCGGGCTGGTCTTTCTGACCTTCATCCTTTGTTTCGTATTCAACAACCTGATCGAATGGCTGGAACGCAAGAGCCGGCTGCCTCGCCGGCTCTGGACCGTCCTGATCTACATCGTGTTCCTGGCCCTGGTCGTCACCGCGGTTTCGTACATCTTTCCCCGGCTGATCGAAGAGTCCCGGGTCTTCATCAACCAGATTCCGGAAACGCAGGAAAAGGTGCACGACTTCATGGACCGCCTGGCCGAGCAGCAGCCCAATCTGGCCCCACTGACCGAAAGGGCCAAGGAGGGCCTGTCCATCAAAACCCTGGCCGGGACGGACAAGAAGACCCTGGTCGCCCTGGCCCTGGCCTCATTCAGCGGCATCACCCATTATTTTTCCTTCATCCTTCTGGGCACCCTCTTCAGCTTTCTCATTCTTTTCGACTATCCCAACCTCCGGGCCAGGACCACGGCCCTCAGCCAGACCCGGCTCCGGGAGGTCTATGATGAGACCGCGGACAGCGTCGTTCAGTTCGCCCGAGTCGTGGGGGCCAGTTTCCAGGCCCAGATGCTCATCGCCTGCATCAATACCATGCTGACCTCGCTGGGCCTTTGGGGCCTGGGCATTCACCCCATCGCCCTGCTGTCGGCCATCGTCCTGATGTCCGGGCTGATCCCGGTCCTGGGCGTCTTCATCTCCTCGGTCCCCATCATTCTGGTCACCTTCAATACCGGGGGGTTCCGGCTCGCGGCCGCGGGCCTGGTCATGATCATCATCGTCCACATCATCGAAGCCTACATCCTCAATCCCAACATCATCTCCGCGGTCATGAAGATCAACCCGGTCCTGATCCTGATCATCCTTTATATCGGGTACAGCCTGTTCGGCCTGTGGGGGGTCCTCCTGGGCGTGCCCGTGGCGGTCTATATCTACCGCCGGGCCATCCTCGAGCGTCCGGCCCGCGGCTGAATTCCGCCGGCCGGGATTTCGTCCGGGCGGAGTCAGGCCGGGTCGGCCAGGATCATGTAGAGGCGGGAGTCCATCAGGGCGGCCTCTCGAATCGTGGCCGCCTGCTGGTAGTCCGGGTCGCGGTTCATTTCGATAAAGGCGGAAATGGACGGGTCGCGGGCGATGAGGACCTCGTCCCAGGTCTCTTCGCCGATCACGGGCATGACCATCGGCCCCTGGAAGACGATTTCCACGCCGATTCGCCGGAAAACAGGCGCGCCGGCCTCGCCGTAGCGGCGGTACGTTTCGGCCCCGTCCCCGGGTTTGAACCTGAGCAGATTGAGCATGAAGATCGGTCCCCGGTCCCCCATGCCCATGAGCTGTTTGAACTGGTCACGGGTCGGCACGAGATACGTTTTCATGATTTCTCCCTTTTTACCAGGCCCGGCCTTCGCGGGAGGCCTCGATTTTTTCCAGCAGGAACTTGAAGCCTGGCCTCAGCCCGGCCTCGATGCCTCGGGGCGGCAGGGGCTTGACCGGAAGTCCGAGAGCGATTTCGTAGTCGAAAACACCGCCGAAGGTCCGGGGGCGAAGAACGGGCGGTTTGCCGTGTCTGATCGGAAATCGTTCTCCAAGGTATGGGTATGCAAAAAGGCGGCGGGGTGTCAAAGCCGGCGGACGGACGGCTTTGACATCAATCGCCTTTGGAAAGCTCGGGATAGAGCGTCTTGATGCAGTCCTGGCAGAGGCCGTGGGTGAACTGGGCCTCGGAGCGGGCCTCGATATATTCCTCGATTCTCCGCCAGTACCCTTCGTCGTCACGGATGCGCTTGCAATTGGCGCAGATGGGAATCAACCCGCGCAGAACCTTGACTTCGGCCAGGGCGGCTTCGAGTTCTCCAATGACCCGCATCCGGATGGAGATGTCCCGGTTGCTGGAACGCCGGCCCAGCCAGACCCCGTCCCGGCCGTAGACCGGCTGGCAGATATGGCTGATCCACCGTTCCTCCCCTTCGCTGGTGACGATGCGGAAATCCAGGCGGGCCATCTCGTTTTCCGTGACATGAAGCCGTTGGTGCCGGCTGAAGGCCTCCCGGTCCTCGGGACTGACGATCTCCTGGACCAGTTCCGGGCGCTCGATGAATTCCTCCCGGCTGCGCCCGGTGATTCGGAGGCAGGAGGGCGAAACGTAAACATACCGGCCGTGCGGGTCCTCCCAGGTCTCCCAGTCGACGGGGTAGTCGGCCACCGTCCGATACTTTTCCTCGCTCCGGCGCAAGGCCTCCTCAGCGGCCCGGCGCAGGCTCAGATAGAGACGCAACTCCTTCAGGGACACGAGGCCCACGATCAGGATGACGACCGATTCGATCAGGGATTCCCGCCAGTTGATGGGGGTGGACGGGGCGGAGAGCAGGACTTGGGGCAGGTCCAGCACCTCGTTCAGCCAGGCTAGAAGCAGGAGCAGGCCGAACATGCCGCCCGTAAACCAGAGCAGCTTGTCATCATGCGTCGCCCGGGCCATCTTTGTCCCTCTCCCAAGGTCCGTCCGATCTCGTCCGGACCGGAGTCGAGGATAATGAACAGGCAATAACCGGACCAATGTCCCGGTCCATGTCGGAAGGGAATTTCGGGTGAAGCGGCCGGCCGCTTGACCCGGACGGAGCGGGTCTGCCAGGGCGGCTCGCGGTTTTCTTCAGGACGGGCTCATTCGGGCGGAGTGTCCGGCGGGTCCGTTCGGTCGCGGGTTTTCCGGGCGCCGGTGTCAGGCTTTTTTATGCCTTGTCAATTGCCGGGACACCCCAGGGGCGACCGTTGAGCGCTTGGCGGCGTTTGGGGACCGGGTAGTCGCGGCCTCGGGCCTCCGGATCGAGGCCTATTTGCGGCGGGCCGTCAGGATGAACGTGGTCCCGCCTTTCCGTTCCATTTCGATCCGTCCTTTGAGCTGGCGTTCGATCAGGTCCCGGACCAGGGTCAGGCCGAGGCTGCCGGGCCGGGACCAGTCCAGGTCTTCGGGCAGTCCCCGGCCGTTGTCGCTGATGACCAGGCGAATCATACCCTCGGGATCGGAGCGGGCGCTGATGGTGATTTCCGCCTCGACTTCCGGGGAAAAGGCGTACTTGAGCGAGTTGGTGACCAGTTCGTTCAAGGCCAGTCCGCAGGGAATGGCGAAGTCCGGGCTGACGGTCAGGTCTCTCTCGAGGTCCAGGGTCAAGGTCGGTCGTTGGAGGGCGACGGAGTACGATTCGATCAGAGGGTAGGTCAGCTTGGTGATGTACCGGCCCAGGTCGATTTCGGCCAGGGAGTCGGACTCGTGGAGCGCTTCGTGAACCATGGCCATGGCCGCCACGCGGTCCCGGCTTTCCCGGAGGGCCTTGAGGGCCTCCTCGCTGGACTCCTTGTAGGCCTGCAGGCTCAAAAGGCTGCTGATGACCTGCATGTTGTTCTTGACCCGGTGATGGACTTCCTTGAGCAGGACGTCTTTTTCCCGCAAGGCGGCCCGAATCCGTTCCTCGGCCTCTTTCTGTTCGGTGATCTCCAGGAAGAAGTTGAGTGTGGCCGGCCTTCCCTCCCACTCGATCAGGATCGCGTTGATCTGGACCCATTTGACCTGTCCGGATCGGTCGACGACCCGGAAGGAATATAACGTCGGGACCGAATCCCCTCGCAGGCGTTGTTCATAGCGTTCCCTGACCAGTTCCCGGTCGTCCGGGTGGATCAGTTCGGCAAAGGGCCGGCCGGACAGTTGCTCGTAGGTCAGGCCGGTGATCTCCTGGGTGCGGCGGTTGGAAAACCGGATCAGACCGTCCTGGGCCACGATGATGGCCTCGTTGGCGTGCTCGACGAGCAGGCGGTAGCGCTCCTCGGAAAGCGCCAAGGCCTCCTCGGCCCGCTTGCGCTCGGTGATTTCGTGGATGATCACATGGGCCCGGACCGGCCGGCCGGCTTCATGCTCGATACGGGTGTTGAGCATGGTCCAGATCTCCCGCCCCGCCTTGGTCCGCAGGGAATACTCGACCGTCGGCGGGATATCTTCTCCCTGGAGGGTCTTTTCGATACGCCGGGTGAATTTTTCCCGGCTTTCTCCGGTCAGCAGGTCCCAGGGCGACATGGCCAGCAGTTCCTCCCGGCTGTAGCCCGTGTATATGGACATGACGTCGTTGACCGAGAGAAAGCGGTTCGTGCGGACGTCGATCTCGTATATGCCCACCGGCGCGTTTTCCACGAGCTGGCGGTATTTGGCTTCGGAAAGCGTCAGGGCCTCTTCGGTCCGCTTGCGTTCGGTGACGTCGTGGGCCACCACGTGGGCCCGGACCGGGCGATTCCCTTCGTATATGAAACGGATGCTCAACGCCGCCCACATGATCCGCCCCGACCGGGAGGCCAAAGGGTACTCCATGGTTTCCGGCACGGGTTCGCCCCGGGACATTTTGTCCAGCCGATCAAAAAACATGGCCTTGCCTTCATCGGTCAGCAGTTCCGAGGTAGGCATGGCCATGAGTTCCTCACGGGTGTACCCCGTCATTTCGCAAATGACGTCGTTGAGGGTGACGAAGCGGTTGTTGACCAGGTCCACCTCGTATATGCCGGCCGGTGCGTGATCGACCATGTGCCGGTACCGGGCCTCGCTCTCCTGAAGGGCCAGTTCGGCCCGCCTTTTTTCGGTCACGTCCCGAATCACGGCCCGGTAGCCCGTGGGGCGGCCCCGGGGGTCGCGGTTCAGGGAGGCGGAGAGCTGGTGGTGGCGGCGGCGGCCGTCTTTGGTGATGATGACATAGTCCACGTCCTTGGCCGGCCGGCCGGTGCGGTAAATCCCGTCGAAGGTCCGGATGAGCAACTCGGCCGATTCGGGTTCGACGTAGTTCCGGAAGTTCGTTTGCCGGTATTCTTCGGGGCTGTATCCGGAGTTCGCGATCACCCAATCGCTGACCAGGGTGAAGTTGCCCTTCAGATCGGATTCCATGTAGCCTTCCTCGATGCTCTCGAGAATGGTCCGATACCGCTCCTCGCTATCCTTCAAGGCCGTTTCCACCCGTTTGATTTCACTAACGTCCCTGACCACGCCCTGAAAGACGATCGGAAATTCGTGCGAGGCCACGGACGAGTTGATGCTGACCGGGACGCGGGTCCCGTCATGTCGTATCAGGTCGTATTCCTTGTCGGTCAATCTTTCATAATACAGGTTTTTCAAGGTGTTGCGGATAGCGGCTTCCAGGTGCTCCGGGGCCAGGATTTCATCGATTCGGATGCGTCCCACCAGGTCCAGGGGATACCCCAGGAGCGTCGACGCGGTCCGGTTGGCGTAAACCACGGTTCCGTCCAGGAAGGGGGGCAGAATCGGGAGGCATCGTTCGATCACCTCGTCGATCGTTTCCGGCGAGGCGGCCCGAATTTCCCGGATCAGGGACATGGCCCGGGACTTTTTTTCCTCGGTCAAATCAGGGCGCAGCAGGCGGAAACGGTAGAGCATATCCGGCAGGTTTTCCAGAAACTGATACAAAGTCTTCTCCGAGTTCCGCAGGGCCTCCTCCACTTCGCGGCGCAGGCCGTCGATCTCGGCGGCCTTGAGGGCAATTTCCAGCGTGATCTTCAGGTCATGATCCCGGAAAGGCTTAAGCAGACAGCCGGACGGCTGGGCCAACCTGGCCCGTTCGATAAGGGCCTCGTCGTCGTCGCCGGTGACCAGGACCACGGGCAGCTCGAGCTCGTCGCGGATTCGGACGGCCGCGTCGATTCCGTCGGCAGGGCCCTCGATCATTACGTCAGCGACCACCAGGTCGGGCGGGTCTTGACGGGCGATCCGGAAGGCTTCTTCGGCCGAGGCCGCCTGATGGCTGACCGTGTATCCCCGGCCGCGCAAGCGGTCCGCCAGGTTCGGCCCAGTCGCGCCCCTGTTTTCAACGACCATGATTCGGGCCGAATATGGTTCAAAGGGGGAAGACATTATGGTCGACTCCTCCACGAAATATTAGGCGGTCGTTGCCATCGGTCCGGGTGGGTATCCTGTCAGGGGAGCCGTGTTAAACCCGGGTTTTGCAGTTGTCTTCTGCTGCGGCGCCGAACA
>JAHJTB010000396.1 GCA_018830135.1 Pseudomonadota bacterium
GGGTCAGTCCCAGCCCCTGCACTGCGTGGGCGATCCGGTTGGCCCGGGTATTGAGTTGGGAAAAAGAGACGCGTCGATCTTGATACAGAACACATTCTTTATCTGGATACAGGGATGCGTGAAGTCGCAGGCTGTCGGTGAAATTCATGATGGCCTCCTTGTCTGTTATCTGGATTCTTCAGCCAATATCGCCGCGCCCAGAGCCCCGACAATCTGTGACTCCCGGGGTAGCCTGGCGACGATGCCGAGTTTTTCCTCGATGACCCGGACGACGCCTACGTTTTTGGCGATGCCGCCGGTGATGACGAATTCCTCTTCGATGCCGACCTTGTTGAGCAGGGACAGAATCCGGACGCACAAAGCCCGGTGCAGGCCGGCCAGAATGTCTTCCTTGGTTTTCCCCTGACGCAACAACAGGCTGACTTCCGACTGGGCGAAGACGGTGCAGAAGGAGTTGATGCCGATCTGTTCGGTCGATCGGAGTGAAAGCGGCCCGATTTCTTCCAGGGGCAGCCGCAGGGTTTCAGCCATGACTTCCAGAAAGCGACCCGTTCCGGCCGCGCATTTGTCGTTCATGGTGAAGTTGAGCGGGTTGCCGTCGCCATCGAGACGAATGGCCTTGCAGTCCTGCCCGCCCATGTCCAGCACGGTGCGTGCCTCCGGAAACAACTGGTGGGCCCCCCGGGCATGGCAACTGATCTCGCTGATAATCTGATCGGCAAAGGGGACCAGGACCCGGCCGTACCCGGTGGCCATGATGCCCTTGACCTCCCGGTCGGTCACACCGGACTCGGCCAGGGCGATGTCCATGGCCCGTCGGGACGTGGCCTCGCTGTCCGCGCCCGTGCCGATGAGCCCGTGGGAAAGGACCTGGCCGTCCTGGAGCAACAGGGCGCAGGTCGTCCTCGAACCGACGTCAATTCCCGCGAAGATCAATGATCGCCAACCTCCAAACGTTTTGCGGGCGCCTCGATCTCCTTGCCGGCCATCAGGGCCGCGCCCAAAGCCCCGACGATTTCAGGTTCGGGCGGAATCATGGCCCGCAGGCCGACCCGTCGCTCGAGGCTCCGGACCAGACCCTGGTTTCGAGCCACGCCGCCGGTCATGACCAGGGGCGCGTTCAGGCCGACCCGGTTGATCTGTTCCATGAGCCGGTCGACCACGGCATCAAAAACGCCGGCAGCCAGGCGTTCCTTGGATTCTCCGGAGTGGATCATCGAGATGACTTCGGATTCGGCGAAAACCGCGCAGTAGTTGCTGACCTCGGTCGATTCGGACACCCCCTCGGACAGGGCCGACATCTCCTCGAAGGATGACTCGAGTATCTGGGTCATGTTCCGCAGGTAGATGCCCGTGCCCGAGGCGCATTTGGCGTTGACGGCGAACTTTTCCACCCGTCCCATGGCCGACAGCCGCAGGACCCGACTCCCGCTGGCCCCGATGTCGATAACCGTTCGGGCCTCGGGGAAATGCCACCGCGCCCCTTCCGCGTGACAGACCATGTCCGTGCTGGTCTTGAGGGCCAAAGGGATGGTCTTTTTGCCTATGCCGGTCGAGACCAGGGGGGGGACAAAGCCCGAGGGCCATTTCATTTCCGCGGCCGCCTGGTCCAGGAGGGCCTTGACGGCCACCGGGCCCGCCTGTTCGGTAACCAGGGTTTGGCTGTAGATGATTCGGGCGTCGTTCATGACTACGATATTGACCGATTCGGTCCCAATGTCGATCCCGGCCCTGAATGTGCGTTCTTGTTCCAAGGTGCGTCTCGCCTGCCAAGTTATAAGGTCCAAGCTCCGGGGGCCGCGAAGGCTCCCGGGGCGTGGGAGGGGGGGCGTTTTTTATTTCAGACCTTTTTGTTTCATGATCACTTCGAGGAAGGCGTCCATCCGCGTCCTGACCTGGCCTTCGGAGTAGGCCCGCTCGTCGGCCATGTCGCTTTCCAGCATCAGGCAGGGAATGCCCAGTTCGTCCTGGAGATGGTTCCGGACCTCGGCCTGGAAAATATAAAAAGGCCGGCAGGACTGGGTGTAGGACAGGATGACCCCGTCGATCTGGTAGGACTGGACGAACTGTTTGGCCAGGTCCACCTGGGAGTCCACGCCGATGGAACCATTCTTCTGAAAGTACCGGTAGGCCAGGTCAATGTAGGGGTCTTCGGAGCGTTCCCGAGGCAGGGACTGGTAGTTGCCTTCGATGCACATGACCCCGCCCAGAGGTTCCGGATAGTTCAAAAGTCCCAGGTTGAACCAGATCGGTATGCCGCTCCACATGAGCCGGAATTTTTCTTCCGGGACAATGCCGATGTTGTTCTCGGCCCGCTCTTTGATTTCGGCCAGCATCCGCTGGTAGAAGTCGACGGCCTCCTTGGTGCCGAGCATGGTCATGCCAGGAAAAATAGAGGCAAAATAATCCGACGAACCCATGGGCGCCGGGACGTGCTTCCGTGCTTCCAGAATTTCCAGCCGCAAATCGATGGCCTCGTTGGCCCAGGCCAGGCGCTGGAGAAAATCCGCTTCGTTGAACTTCTTCTGGGTCGTTTTTTCCAGAAACTCGATCAGGTCCTTGGTTTCGGAAACGAAGAGGTCGAGCAGGTATTGGTCCGGCAGTCCGGTTTGCCAGGTCGCGTCGTTGTCCGGCAGCCCGATGTAGAAGATTGGCACGTCCAGCCGGCGAGCCACGTCCTCGAACCATTTCTGTCGCAGGTCGCAGATCATGGTCGGGGCGATCAACATGTCCGGCTTGGCCAGTCCGCCGCTGGGAGGGTCCGGCAGGACTTCAGGGTGGAAGGTGTGGCCCGTGACGGTCCGGGCATAGGAGCAGAGCTGTTTGTTGTACCCGTCCTGCTCGGCGGCCTCGCAAAACTTGTACCCGACCCGCTTGGCCGCGCACAGGGTGCCGTAGTTCTCCGGAAACAGAGGCGAGACGCCCATGGTGTATATGATTTCCAGGGGCACGCCGAACATGAGCCAGGCCACGGGACGCCCTTCCTGTTTGGCCCGATGGGCGTTGGCATAGCTGGCCTTGACCCACTGGTAGGCCTCGACCGCCGTCTTGAGATTCTTGCTCGATCCTTTCATTGTGCTCATGCTTCATTCCCCCTGGGCGATGATTTCTATAAATGTCTCGACGTTGGGACGAACCTGTTCCAACCCGCCCCGGGTGAAGTCCACTTCAATGGGCAAGACCGGCAGGCCGCTATTGCTGATCCGGTTCAGGACGTACGGCGCGTCGAACATGTGATTGTCGCAAAAGTCGACAATGGGCATAATCACGCCTTGAGCCTGGTAGACTTTGGCCACGCGGATGATGTGCTCGTAGCGCTCCTCGGAAGGGACGGTCCGGGAGCAGGGGATGTTGGTCAGGTAGCGCCTGGCCAGCGCGTCCAACGGGGCCTCGTTTTCATCGACCGGGTGCCAGAAGTACCGGGAGCCGGTGCATAGGTCGTCGCTGACGATCAGGGCCCCGGAATCCTCCAGAAACTGAAACAGGTCCAGGTTGGATACGTCCGTGCCCGTGACCATGATGGGAACGCCCTGAGGCGGCAGGTCCGTTCGCGAACCGGCTTCGGCCAGAAATTCCCCCAGGAACGCGTCGGCCTCGCCGATCGGCAGGAGCATGCTGGCCAGAAGAACGGTCAGCGTTTCCGTGCCATTGACCGGCCTGGGATTCTGTCGCCTCAGATCATAGACCGCCTTGAGCGTGCGGCGGAACGCATTGTAAGCGCGAATCGATTCGGACAGAGATGCTTCGGTGATCTCGACCCCCGTGACCGATTCCAGGAACTGCTTGAAACGCTCGATTACCTCCCGGAAAAAAACCAGGCTGGCTTCATTGACCTTGTGGGGAAAGTCCAGCAGAAATATCTCCGGGACCTTCGTCCGTTTGCCCCAGAAATCATGCATCTTGCTCATGATGTCACAGCCGTGGGTCACGACCAGGGCGTCCAGGTAATCATAGTCGCCCGCGATGCCGGCCGAAAAACAGGAGCGCATATAAGGGCAGGTGTTTTCCTGAAGGAACCGGTCCACCCCCTGGAACCGGTCCATCTCCCCGCTGATGAAGACCGGCAGGGCCCCGGAGGCGCTGATCATCTCCTCGGGTACATACTTACAGAACTCCCCGACGACCTTGCCCCCGCCTTTTTCTTTCCATTCCGACAACCGCTGGTGCCGGCTTTCGATCATGTTACGCGCCTTTTCCAGACTCTTCATGGTGTGGCTCTCCATTTCCATTAGTTATCAATGCGTTCTCTCGAAACAATCAGCCGCGACATCACTTCCTGGGCGTGATTGAGGTGGTCGGTCATGGCCTGAGACGCCCGCTCGGACGAACCCGACTTGACCGCCTCCATGACCTGCTTGTGCTCGTTGATGAAGTCCTGGGCCAGTTCAAGCAGATCGGGCAGGGAAAGCAGCTTCCGGCTGGACCGGTGGACCAGGGTTTTGATGGAAGTGATCATGACCTCGAGCACGCCGTTGTGGGAACACTGGGCCACGAATTTGTGGAAGTTGAAGTCGGCCTCGATCCAGTTCCGTGCGTTCGCTTCCGTAGGCGCCTTCTCGTATGCCCGCTGGATGTAAAGCAGGTCCTGGAATGTCTTTTCCAGGAGCGACAGGTCGTCCTTGGTGGCGTTTTTTGCCGCCAGAGCGGCAGTATGAGACTCCAGGACCTGGCGAACGTCCAGGATTTCGATAAAGGTCTTTTTTTCGAGTTCTACCAGGAAGTTGAGAGATTCCTGCATATTTTTCAGGTAGCTGTTGACGTCCGGCTCCTTGACGAAGACTCCATGGCCGGCCCGGACGTCGAGTACGCCCAGGATGTCCAGGGTGCGGATGGCTTCCCGGATGGGTGTTCGACCAACCCGGAACATGTCGACCAGGTCTCTTTCCGAGGGCAGCCGTTCGCCCGGCCGAAGGTCCCTTTCTAAAATCATGGTCTTGATTTGATCGACAATGTCGTCCGACAGCCGTCGTCTGGCCACCGGCTGGAAATCCGCCTTCATATTTTTTCTCCGATTGGTATATTGGTAGTACCAGTGATTCAGCACCTTAGCTATGCAGGATACCACCGTCAAGAAAAAAAACCGCCCAGGACCAAAAATTTGGTGTTCAAATGATTATATCTAAATAATTCGTGTGGTTAACCAAAAAATATCGCTCCAGAATCCAATGGGACCCCTGGCCTTGATCCGACGGGCTGTTCCGCACGAGCCGGAGGGCAGCCACGATGGGTCGTCCCTTCTTCAATCCGAACGAGATTGTAAACCCGGAAGGCGAGGATACGATCCGGGGCAGGCCTCATCCTGGCCCAGACACATCGGCCGGATCGAAAACGCTTCCAAAAACAAGCCATTTGTGACACCCTGAAAATCGAGGTATGCTGATAAAAATCAGGTCATGATTGCCGTGACCCGATTGTCCGCGGCCTGGTTTTTTCCAACGACTTTTTCCAACGATTCGGGATACTATCGTGCCGTGATGGACCCGAAAGAGACACTGGCTTCACCTGATACCCTGGGCCGGGTCGAAGCGCTCTGCCGCCGGCGCTGCCGGGGGGAGAACGAGGCGGACGAATGCTACCTTTTCGTCCTGGAGGGGCTTCAGGCGGACGACTACGCCCGGCTCAGGAAGTTCGAGGGCAAGAGCCGCCCGGCCACCTACATTCATTCCTGCGTCCATGCCCTGATTTCCGACTTTCTTCGGAACCGTTACGGCCGGAAACGCATCCCCGGGGCCGTGGCCGGCCTGGGGACCTGGGCCGAAGCGGTCTATGAAATGATCTGCTGGAAAAAGCGGTCTCTGGAGGCGGCCTATGACCTGGTCGCGCTCAAGGGGCTATTCAACGGAAGCATCGAAGAATTCTATTCACGGGCCGAGCCGGTTCGGAAGGCGCCCTGCCCGGAAAACCCGAATTTCATTTCCATGAACGGCGGAGAGGACGGGCCCGGTATCGAACCGGCTGACACGGATCGGCCCAACCCTTTGGAAAGCCTGCTGGAGAAGCTGGACCACCAGCGGCGGACCCGGGCGGCCCGGATCATCCGCGAGGTCACCGACAGGCTCTCCGAACCGGATCAACTCCTGGTCCGCCTGGTCTTTGCCTCGGACCATTCCGTTGCCGCGGCGGCCCGGGCCATGGGGCTCGACCCCAGGGCCGCCAACAAGCGCCTGAAAAAGCTCCTGACCCGGTTCAGGGAAAAACTCCTCGCCGAAGGGATACGGGAACCATGATCTGTCCGTCTAAGAACGGTAGAGAGAACCTATGGGCAGTCTGATCGGCCACATATTGAAACCGGGGGGCGAACCGGCCGGCGAGCCTCACCTCACGGACCAGGACCTGGCCCGCCTGGCCGAAGGCCGGGTCAGCTCCGGGGAGCGGGAGGCCTTTTCAGGCCACCTCAACCGCTGCGAACGGTGCTACGAGATATTTTCGGAGACCCTGGCCGACGCGTCCGAGGACGCAGCCGCAAAGGTCGGGGTTGCCGGCCGGCTCAAGGCATGGCAGGCCGCCGCGGCCGCCTCCATCCTTATTGCGTTGCTGATCGGTGGCGGTCTGTATTACCGGGTCTATCAACCGGCTCCTCAAATGCCGACCGCGTCCCTGGCCGTGGACCCCGAACTCAAGGCCCTGCTTCTGGAAAACGAGGATTTGAACTGGCGCTCCAAGGACCGGATCGCCCGGCTGGCCGGTCTGTTGCGCCAACGGGGGGTCCGGGTCAAGGACCTCGACAAGGTCGTCATGGTCGCGGCCTACCAGCCGAGCAAGAGTTTTATAGCCCCCAGGGAGGTCCTCCGGCTGCGCATTGAAAACGGGGTGGCCTATCTGGAGGTTATCGAGGCGCCGCCCGCTGACAGTAAAAGGTGAACCGTTTGCTCACTTTGATTTCACGTGTTTTTTGGGTTTTGGCGGCCTCGAAGGTCAGCATGCCCGGAATGCTTCCATCGCTGCCAGGGCCGTCGCCGTGGGCTTGCAAAGATGATTGGGAAGTCTGGCATTTTTAATTTTGTTGGACCTTGTCCCTGGCTTGACCAAGGCACGTCTCTCCCTGAGACGATTTTTCCAGCCTTTTTTAGGCCCGAATCCGGCGCGCGTCCGTCTAATACGAATAAAGGGGAAACCCGATGGCAAGGATAGGAAAGCGAGGCTGGAAACGATGGAGCCCATGGAAAACCGAAACAGGCGACGATTGCGGCATACCGGTTTCCGGCCCGGCCAGCGACATGGAAAAGCGTGACTGGAGGTGGGACATGACGCAACGGCTTTGGAATCTGATCATTGCGGCATTTACGATCAGCGCCCTGATTCTCTGGTTTTCGGGCGCGGCCCTGGCCCTGGAGGTCCGGGAGACGGGCCGCGCGTTCCAGGTGGATTTCGCGCCGGCCAAGGATGTCTTTCAGGTCGGTGAACGGATCGAGTTCAAGGTTCGGGGCAGCCGGGACTTCCATTTATATCTGTTCGGAATCGACGCTGAAAACGACCAGGGCTACGTGCTCCTGCCCAATCCGCTGCAGAACGACACCGGATACCAGGCCGGCCGGGAGTATACGGTTCCGGAAGCCCGGGTCGAGTTCTACGCCAGGAACCCGGGCACGGAAAAAATCATCATGGTCGCCAGTACGAGGAAGCTGGACGTCCGGACGGACGGACTGACCAAGCTGGAACGCTTTTTCGCCGGCAGGGCGGACGAGGTCGAGGCCCGGGCCAAGTCCCTGCGCCTCGATGGCCTGGAACCGGAGAAGCAGACCGTGTTCCGGGAAATCCATCTGGTCGTCACAGGCCAGGACGACCGGCCCGAAGCGGCTGAAACCAAGCCCCCGTCCGAAGAAGACCCGACGGTCTTTGTCTCGGCCGACCGACCGGCCTACCGGGTCGGCGACCCGGTCCGCATAACCTTTGGCGCGGACCGGCAGGGCTTCGCCTACCTGATTCTGGTCGAGCCGGACGGCGGAAAGGTCATGCTCAAGAAGCAGGAAATCAGCGGCGACCGGTTTTACACGGTCCAGGGCAGGGCCTCGGCCCCCACGGGCCGGCAGACCCTGTTCGCGGTGTTCGACCCAAAGGGTGAACTCGACATGGACAAGCTGGTCCTGCCGGCGCCGTCCGCCGAGCAGGTCAAGGGCATCATCCTGGACGACGACCGGCCCCGGCCCTTCGCCCTCTACCCCCTCGTAATCAAGGAATAGGAGGCCCGGATGAGACGTTTCCTCTGTGTCCTGGCGGTCTGCCTGACCCTGGCCGCCTGGCCGCCCCCGGCCGGGGCCTCGGACCGGGCCCTGCTCATCGGCATAGGCAGGTACCAAAGGGCCGAAGCCAACCTGCCGGGGATCGACAAGGACCTGGCGGCCATGAAAGAGGTGGTCCGGGCCCTGGGCTTTGAAAACGTGCTGGTCATTCAGGACGAGGAGGCCACCCTGGACGGCATCCGGCGGGCCTTTCAGCGGCAGTTGATCTCCGGCGTGACCGGCCGGGACCGGGTCCTGATCTACTTCAGCGGCCACGGTTCGCAGATACGGGACTTCAGCGGGGACGAGCCGGACGGCACGGACGAGGTCCTGGTCACCCACGACGCCGGAGTGGATAGCCGGGGCATGATCCAGGCCCTGGTCGATGACGAGTTCGGCGAACTGCTTCAGAAGATTCCGGCCGGGCTGATCCTGGTCTTTATCGACGCCTGCCACTCCGGCACGGCCACCAAGGGGCTCAAGGGCGTCAATCTGACCGAGACCCGGTCGGAACCGGACCTTTTTTACAAGGTCTTATACTACCCGGGCATGCCCACGGCTTCTCGTGGCGGTTTTGCGGAAAGCAAGGGCCTGGACGGGATGAACTACATATCCCTGAGCGCGGCCCGGGACGATGAAAAGGCCGTGGCCACGCCCAGCGGCAGCTTTTTCACCCGGGGACTGAGGGACGCGGCCCGGCGGGCGGCCGGCGCCGGCACGCCGATCACCATGACCGACCTGAAGGCCGGCGCGACCCGGTTTATCGAAACGTCCATGTCCAACCCCAACCGGGTCCATCACCCCCAGCTTTTCGGAAACACGGCCCTGGCCGACAAGGACCTGTTGATCCACGGGGGCGAACCATCCCCTCAGCCGCCGTCCCAACCCGATCCGACTCAGCCCGATCCGACTCAGCCCGAACCGTCGCGGCCGACCCAGCCGGCCCCGGTCCAGAATCTGTGGGCCGAACTCGAGACCCTGACCGAAAAAGCGACCTACCCGGTCAAGGTCTCGGCCAGCCAGCCCCGGTACCAGGTGGGGGACCAGATCGTCTTCACCTGCCGGGCGCCCAAGGCCGGATATCTGAACGTCCTGAACGTGGACCCGGAATCCAACGAGGCGGCCGTTCTGTTTCCCAACCGGTTTCACCCGGACAACCGCGTCGAGGCCGGGGCCGCGATCGTGATCCCCGGCCCGGGCGACGGATTCAAACTCCGGGCCAGGCCGCCCCGGCGCAAGAACCTGGTCGTGGTCCTGCACACCGAACGGGAGGTCAACGCCTTTCGTGATGGGTACCAGATTGCCGGCCAGAACCCCTTCAAGTATTTTTCGGACAAGTCCCTGTTCGCCTACAAGCGCATGCGGGGCTTTTCCGTGGCTTCCAAGCCGTCCGGGCAGCCCGGTCCTCAGACCGGCCCCACGGCCCCGACCCCGGCAGGCCCGGCCTATGGCGCGGGCAAAATCGTCACATGGATCGATTAGGGACAGGGGAGGGGTATGAAATACGGACTCGTATATTGCGTGGCCTTGCTGGCGGCCCTGATGTCGGCGGCCTGCGCCACCACGGACTCGGTCCGGGTTCAGGCCCCGATTCCACCCCCCACGTCCAGGCCGTCCCCGGACCCGCGTGAAACCGAGCAAAACAAACCGGCCCGGCTCGATATTCAGGCCAACCGGGTCTGGGGCGAACTCGAGGCCCTGGTGGATCGGGCCGGTTACCGGATCGATCTGTCGGCCAACCAGACCCGATACCGGGTCGGCGACGAACTGGTCATCTCCTGCCGCGTGCCCAGGGACGGGTACCTGAACGTTTTTACGGCCGACGAACGGGACGACCGGGTCGTGATCCTCTTTCCAAACCGCTACCACCAGGACAATTGGGTCCGGGCCGGGACGATCGTTTCCATCCCCGGGCCCGGTGATCGATTTCTGCTCAAAGCCACGCCTCCGGCCGGGCGGAGCCTGGTGGTCGTCTTTCACACCGATACGCCCATCAACGCATACACCCAAGGCCAGGGATCGCCTGCCGACCTGTTCCGCACGGCGCCCAAATCCTTTGTCAAGCTCTTCGAAGTGGAAGAGAGCGCCACCTACGGCGCGGCCAGTCTGGTCACGTATGTGGACAACTGACCCAAGGAGAACGTCGTCATGAAAAACATGATCATATGGCTTTGGATCGCGACGGCCCTGACCATGACGGGCTGCGCCGGCAACACCCGGTACGTCCACGTCGGGCCGAGCTGGGCCGCCCTGAACGATATGAAAACCTCGGAGAGGACCTTTCGCGTCTGGGTCTGGGGGCCGGACCGGGCCGACCTGGGCGACCGGATCGACTTCGAAGTCCAGTCGGAACAATCCGGCCGCCTGTGGGTGGTTCAGGTCGATCCCCATGACGAGTTGACCGTGCTCTGGCCCAACGACAAGGTCAAGGACAACCGGATCGAGGCCCAGACCCGGGTCCATATCCCGCCTCAAGGCGCGGACTGGAGCATCGTGGCCGGCGAACCGGCCGGGCAAAGCGTGGTGGCCTTCATCGTGACCCGGGGCGACGTGGACCTGGCCGACGTCCTGCCTCAGGATGACGGCATGGCCAAGGCCCTGTCGCTGGTCTCCGAGACGCCCAACTGGGGCCTGATAAAACGGGTCATCGACGTGAAGGGAAAGGTGGGCAAGTGATGTATCGAGCCATAACCCTGTTGTTTTTGCTGGTCCTGGGAGGCTTTCCCGGGGCCGGGCCGGCATCGGCCGGCGATCCGAAGCCGGAAGGGATGTTCGCCCTGTACGAGCAGAACCGGTTCGAGAGTATCCCCAACTACATCACCGAGGACTTCATTCTCCTGGCCTACAGCATGGTCGTCAACGAGTCCGTGACCGAACTGGAGGAACAGGTCCTCCTGCCTGAATTCAAAAAACTGGTCGAGGCCCTGATGAAAAAACTCCAGGCCGTGGATGAGCCGGACGAGGCGGTCCGGGCCGACCTGGACTTCCTGGCCGTGATCGAGGCCCTGCTGACCGGCAGTGACGGTCCAGCCGGTGCGGCCGACGCGGAGGCCGCGGCCGGGGAGTTGAAAAAGATTCGCGCCGCCGGCGGGCTGGACCGGTCCGACCTGCTGCTCCAGCGGATCGATTACAGCCAGTTCAAGGTGCGGGGGAAATACACGCGGAGCGAGGCCCTGGGCCGGTATTTCCAGGCCATGCGCTACGCCGGCACGGCGCTCTTCCCGGTTCTGGAAAGCCGGGCCACGAGCGTCAATGCTGAACAGGCCGACCGGCTCACCGCCCGGGCCATGGCCTTGTCCCGCCTGATCGCCGGGGACCGGCAGGTGTATAGGGCCTACCAGGCCTTCCAGGACCGGCTGGCCTGGCTGTTCGGGCCGGTCGAGGACCTGGCCGTCGAGGATTACATCGAAGTCGGCCGGGAGATGAAGAACGCCCCGATCCAGGCGGTCCGGGTCGCCCTGCAGGCACGGGCCCGCAAGATCGGACGCCGGCCGGTCATCCTGTCGGCCGTGGTCGATACGGCGGGACTCGAACCAGGCGTCACGGCCCGGGACGTGCTCACGGGCTGGCGGTTCATGCCCCAGCGTTTCACCCCGGACAGCGCCGCCTTCCAGGCCCTGGTCCACGACCGGGTCCGGGAATACCAGGGCGAAAAAAAGCCCTTTTCCCTGGCCATGATCGACGGCCGGCCGGTCAAGGGATTTCCCTTGGGGCTGGAACTCATGGCCCTGCTGGGGTCCCGGGAAGCGGAAAATCGCCTCCAGACCGAGGGCGAAACCGATTACCAGGGCTACGCCCGGGCCGCGGCCGAGGCCCGGAGTCTCCTGGCCCGGCCTTCGGGCCTGCCTTCGGCCCGCTTGGAAATGATCAACTACTGGCTGGCCCGGGGCCGGGCCGTCCAGCCGGACGACGCCCGGCGGCTGAACACCTGCCTGGCCTTCTGGACCTGGCAGCGTTACATCAGCCTGCTCTATGCCAAGCAGTCCCACACCATGGCCGGGAAGGGCGTGAACCTGGGCGCGGAACGCAAAACGGCCTGGATCGAACCGGCGGCCGAACTGTACCTGCACCTGGAAAACCAGGTCCAGGGCCTGATGAACGATCTGGACGGGGATCGGCTGGAAAAATTCCTGACCTTGCTCCGAAGGTGCCGCTCCATCGCTTTCAAGGAACTCCAGGGCCTGACACCGGACCGGGGCGATGTCGGGTTCCTCAACGACCTGGATCAGTACCTCCTGCCTCTGGCCGGCGGCCCGGACCAGCCCGTGGTGGTGGACGTGCACACTGAACCGACCAGCCGGCAGGTTCTGGAGGAAGCCATTGGCTTCCCCCGGATTGTGACCAAAGAGATCGGTCAGGTAAAAGCCCGGGGCGCGCTGTTCACCTGGTACGAGTTCAAACAGCCCATGAACGACCGCTTGACCGACCCGGCCTGGCGGGTCATGCTTCAAGACCACGACAGGATCGGGTCGCTCGCCCGGTCCCCCGGGAGCGGCGGGACCGGCGTCGGCAAATAGAGAGGGTATAATGACTCTTATGAAAAACACATGGATCGTTCTGTCGATTGCTGCCCTGACCCTGCTGGCCGCCCTCCCGGCCGGGGCGGACTGCGACAAGGGCCGCATGCTGTACCAGCAGGCCATGAAGGAGCAGAACCCGGCCAAAAAAGTCGCCCTGCTCGGACAGTCGGCGGCCGAGTGCCGCAACTTTGCCGTGTCCTACGAACTGGGCCGGGCCTACGCCCGGATGGACAACCTGGACCAGGCTGAACAGGCCTTGCGGGACGCCCGGGACATGGCCCCCAGCGCCAAGACCCAGGCCATGGCCCTGGCCGGCCTGGGACGTATCTACGCGGCCCGGGGCCGGGACCAGGACGCGGCCGAGTACCTGCGGCTGTCGTACCAAAAGTATCCCCTGCCCGAGGTGCTGGAGGAAATGGCCAAAACGGAGAAGCGCGCCGCAAGCCGGCCCATGAGCGCGGCCCGGATCAAGCAGCGGCTCATCGAAGTCGAAGCCGATCCCGGCGGCAAGCCGTCCCTGGAGTTCAGAAACATCAACTTCGAGACGGACAAATATGAACTCAACGCTCCGGGCCGGGTCCAGGCCGATGAACTGGGCAAGGCCCTGGCCGACCCTGAACTGGCCAGGATGTCCTTTCTGATCATCGGCCATACGGACAAGCGCGGAGAAACCGCGTACAACCAGGTCCTGTCCGAGAGGCGCGCGGGTACGGTCAGAAAATATCTGTTGACGCACTACCGGATCGCGCCGGAACGACTCGAGGCCGAGGGACGGGGCGAGTCGGAACCCATCGCTTCGGGCGACACCGCGGACGACTACTTCATCAACCGCCGGGTCGAGGTCAAGATCAGGAAGGTTGGGGACGGTCCCGGGGAGGCGCGGCGACACCGGTAGCTTGTCGGTTCACTGGTGGTAATCAAGATGGGGTCCCGCTAGGACGGACCGCGGGAATGATTTTCCCGGGGCCTGTGCGCATGCCGGGCCAGCCCAAGGAGTTCGTGTCAGATGGAATGACGTAAGATCCCGGAGCTATTATCCCATGACACTATTGTCCAAAATAGATTCTCAATAAGGCCCTTAAGCAGAGAGCCCTCACGAGTGTGTGGTAAAATAGGATTGCCAGACCGACTATCAAACCACACAC
>JAHJTB010000397.1 GCA_018830135.1 Pseudomonadota bacterium
GAAGTGCGTTCCCGGATCAACTCCTCGAGGTGCTCCCGGTATCGGGCCAGTTCGTCTTCGGCCTGCTTGATTTCCGTGATGTCCTGAACCGTCCCCAGCATGTGAACCGGCCGGCCGGCCGAATCGCGGGTCACCTCCCCGATCTCCCGGACCGCCCGCACCGTGCCGTCCGGACGAACGACCCGGTGTTCCACGGAATAAACCCTGCCTTGATAAACGGCTTCATCCACGGCCCGTTGCAGGTCATCCCGGTCGTCGGGGTGGATGGCCGCGACGAATTCTTCGTACGTCGCCCCGAAGGCCCCCGGCTGGAGCCCGAATATCCGGTAGATTTCGTCCGACCAGGTCAGGGCGCCCGAACCCAGGTCCCAGTCCCAGTTGCCCAGGTGGGCGATCTCCTGGGCCCGGGCCAGGCTGGCCTGGCTCTTTTGCAAAATCTCCTCGTTCCGCTTGCGCTCGGTGATGTCCCGGACGACGCTCAGAATGCCGATGGCCTCGCCCTGCCGGTCCTTGAGCAGGGTCACGGTATGCTCGGTCGGGAAGACCTCGCCGTTCCTGCGCCGGGCCTCGAACTCGAACCGGGCCGTCCGGCCCTGGCCGAAGGCCTCCTGAATCCGCCGCCCGAACTCCTGAAAGTGGGCCTCGCCCACGTGGAGCAGGGACGTGGAGTGCAGGGACAGTTCCTCGAAGGTATAGCCGAACATGTCGTGGGCCGCCTGATTGATGCCCGCCAGCCTGCGATCCGGCGTGACGATCAGGGCGGCGTCGTCCAGGGAATCAAAGGTGCTGCGCATCCAGAGTTCCGACTGGCGCAGCCGCTCTTCGATCCGTTTTCGTTCCTCGATTTCCGCCCTCAGGTCCCGGTTGGACGCCTCCAGGGCCTCGGTCCGTTCCCGGACCTGCTCCTCGAGGCGGTCCCGGCGGTCGGCCTGTTCCTTCTGGGCCGCCCGCTCCCGGGTTGTGTCCCGGCACCATTCAATCATCTGAACCAGGCGGCCGGCCTCGTCGAAAACCGGAAAGGCGTTGATCTCGACGTATCGCTGCCGCCCCTGGCCGTCGTAATGGACGTGCTCCACCATCGCGGCCCGTCCCGTGCGCCGGACCTCCTCGAGGGGACAGAACGCTTCCCCGTCCGAACAAGGGGCCTCGTTTCGGTGGATCAGCTTATGGCAGGTCCCGACGGCCGCCTCGTCCGACCGGTCGGCCGCCGCGTTGGCAAGGACGATCGAATGGGTGGAAACGTCTACGACGTAGATCGGATGGGGAATGGCCTGAAAAAAACGGTGAAAATATTCATCCCCCCGCCGGTCCGGTTCGCGGCCCGGCCCCGATGGGTTCAGGGCCCCTTCAAGTTCCGCGATTCTGGCCCGCAGGGAGCGGATTTCATGGTGTATCCGCTCCTCGTTTTCAGGATGGTCAATCATGCAAGTCTCCGGGAAGTCCGGAAGGGTCGTCAGTTCCTCCACACTTGCCCGCCATTATAATTCATGTCGGGGTTTTTCGCCAGGGCGGGCCCGGAGCGGCCGTAACGGTTCAGGGGTTGGCGGCATTGTAGGACCGCCCTGTCATTCCCTGGCGCCGTGGAGGATCAAGCCCCCCGGATCAGCCTTCTTCCCGGGTCCCGTGGAACAGTTCGCTGCCGGCGCCCGGATAGACCTTGCGCTCACCGGCCGGCGTGGGCCGTCCGACCTCCGGCCAGCGGCCCGGTTGGGGTTCGGGCCCCTGGCGGGTGATCTCGGAAGGTGCCGCGTCTTTCATCCGGGGATTTCGCCGGACGTCGACTCCGGCCACGTCCACGCTGAACTCGATGGGCAGGCCGTTGGGGTCCCAGGTGTATATCGAGTGGATGAAGCCGTGGTCGATCACGCCCGACACCGGGAAACCGGCCGCTTCGAGCCGGTCCTTCAGTTCCCAGAGATCGTCCGCGGTCTCGACGCCGAACGAGACGTGGTCGAAGACCACCGGGCCCCGGACCGGGTACCCGTGGTCCTTTTCCGGGACCGGTTCGGCGCCTTCCCATTCGAAAAAGGCCAAAAGGTCGTTTTCCGATATTTCGAAAAAATAGTGTCGGTATCCCGGCTGGCCCAGCCCGGCAACCAGCCGGAGCCCCAGCAGGTCCCGCCAGAACAGCACGGTCCGGTCCATGTCGCCGGTGACCATGGCCAGATGGTTGATGCCCTTGAACTGGATCATGATTTCATCTCCTTGTCCCGGGCGCCCGCCCTTTCCCAAATATGGACGGGACCGGACGGAGCGTCAAGGCCGCCCCCGGCTTCCGGCCGCATCGGGGCCTCTGAGGCGGGAACGGTGTTGCTTTTCATTTTCAATGGGTTAATATGGAGGTAATCCATGGAAAAGGAGGTCATCCATGAAGTTCAACTCTGCCTTGCGAGGTTACACCAGCAAGCGGATTGAAGAAATCGAGGCCGCGGACATCCTGGTCGGCATTCCCTGCTTCAACAACCAGAGCACGATCGAACACGTCGTCCAAACCGTCACGCACGGGCTCAACCGGCACTATAAGGACCTGCGCTCGGTCATCATGATCGCCGACGGAGGCTCTACGGACGACACCCGGGAAGTGGCCAAGGAGTTCGAAATCAAGCCCTGGCAGGAAAAGATCGTTTCCATCTATCGGGGTCCGGGCGGCAAGGGCTCGGCCTTCCGGTCCATTTTCGAGACGGCCCACCGCCTGGAGGCCAAGGCCTGCATGGTCGTGGACTCGGACCTGCGCTCGATCACCTCGGACTGGGTCAAATACCTCCTCGAACCGGTCCTGGACAAGGGCTACGAGTACGTGTCGCCTGTCTACACCCGGTACAAGTACGACGGGACGATCACCAACAACATCGTTTACAACCTGACCCGGGTCCTGTACGGGCTGCGCATCCGGCAGCCCATCGGCGGGGACTTCGCCTTTGCCGGCCCCTTGGCCTCCTATTATATCGAACAGGACGTCTGGGAGACGGACGTGGCCCGGTACGGCATCGACATCTGGATGACGACCAATGCCATCACCAACCATTTCAAAATCTGCCAGTCCAACCTGGGAGTCAAGATTCACGACGCCAAGGACCCGGCCGAGGCCCTGGGGCCCATGTTCCGCCAGGTGGTCCACACCCTGTTCGTGCTCATGGAAACGTACGAGAACGAATGGAAGACCGTGCGGGGCAGCCGTTCGGTGCCCATGTTCGGGCTGGACAAGTTCCTCGAACCCGAGGCCATCAAGGTGAACCTGGACCGCCTGGTCAACGAATACAAGACCGGTTTCCGCCAGTTCAAGAGCCTGTACCAGGACATCTTCTGCCCGGACTGTTTCGAGGTCCTCAAGAAGGCCGCCGGCCTGGCCAAGACCAAGTTCGAACTGCCCTCGGAAACCTGGGTCCAGGTCCTGTACGAAACCGCGGCCACCTTCCATTCCTGGACCCACAACCGGACCCAGTTGATCAATCTGGTCACGCCGCTTTATCTGGGCCGGGTGGCCTCCTTCATCAACCAGACCCGGGACATGACCTCGATCCAGGCCGAAGAGGTGGTCGAACGGCAGGCCCAGATATTCGAGGACCACAAGGACTACCTGATCCGGGTCTGGGAGGACCGAAAGAACAACGGGCCCGTGGAAAAACTGCCCAAGGCCAAAAAGTAGAACCAGGAGGCGACCCGGGATGTGCCTAGCCGTACCCGCGCTGGTGCTGGAAGTCGGAGAAGACGGCATGGGCCTGGTGGACCACGCCGGCAACCGGCGCTCGATCAGTCTGATGCTCCTCGAGGACGTCAAGCCGGGGGATTACGTCATCCTCCATGCCGGGTTCGCCCTGCACCGGATCGACGAAGAGGCCGCCCGGGAGACCATGGAGTACCTCGAGGCCCTGGCCGGCCAGTTGCCGGCCGATTACGACCCCAACCGGGAAATGTGAGCCGGGTCCCGGCCCGGCCCTGTCACTCGATCAGGACGAAGCCGTACCGGTTCTGGGTCTCGTTCGGGTCATGGAGGACCTCGCAGGGCATGCCCAGCCCCCGAACGGTCCGGTACACGTCGATGCCGAAAAGCTGATCGCAGGGACGCACCTTGTTCGGAAACAGGCAGGCCCGGCCCTGGAGAACCTGGCAGGACGGGCAGAGGTTGCAGGCCCGCAAGCCGAAGGCGAAGTAGCGGCCGTCCAGAAACGCGGCCCGTTCGATTTCCAGGACGGCCCGACTGACCTGGCCGGCCTCGCGGCCCCGGACGACCAGAATCCGCTCGTAGCGGCGGATCATGTCCATCCGTTCATCGAGGGTGGTGCCCCGCTCGTCGCAGCGCATATTGTCTCCGCCGGCCCAGTCGCAGCCCCACCGGCATTTCAGCCAGGCCCGCACGTCGAAGCATATGTTGCCGGGCGTAATCAGCCGGGCCTGGCTCAGGCCCAGCGAGAGGGCCAGGTCGATGTATCGCTCCATGTTCGGTCTCCCGTTTCGGCCCAAGGGCGGATGGAGGTGGCTTCGCGGCCTGTAAATTGTAGGTTGGGTTAGCGAAGTGTAACCCAACATTATTTAGTAATCATGTTGACTTACGCTTTCCGCTCGTTCCCGGGCCCCCGCTCGGGAACGCCTGTTCGACTTGAAGCCCTGCTTCAGCGCCTTACCGCGTATGATACTACCATGGCGCCAACCAACACCGTAATGCAAACGGAAAACGACGGAAGCGGGAGCTTCCGGGATCGGGTTCCCGGACCTTGGGGACCCGCATAAGCAAATTACCGGATGTCCCGTCGCTTGCAAGCCCGCGGGAACGATCGATCCCCGCATCGACTTTTTGGCGCCTCCGGCGCAAATCCTGATTGACCAAACGGCCCGCTGTTGTTAGAGTGGCCCCACGTTGAGGAACATGGTCAGACGACTGGAAATCGCGCTCAAGCCCGAACTGATCGACCCCGAAGGCGAATCGCTTCGCACCCGGGCCCGGGAATACTTCGGCCTGAAAATCGACCGGGTCCGGACCATCAGCGTCCTGACCATGGACGCGGACCTGGACCCGGAGCAGTTCGAGACCGCCCGCGGCGAGATTTTCACCAACCCGGTCACCCAGATTTCGTCATACGAGCCTCTGGCCGGGAGTTTCGACCGGGCCATCTGGGTCGGCCTGCGGCCGGGGGTGCGGGACACCGTGGGCTCCACCGCCCAGGAGGCCGTCGAAGACTTCTTCCACATCCGCTTCGGTCCGGGCAAGGCCGTGTACGCCTCCCGCCTCTATCTGCTCGAGGGACCGGACACGGGCCGGAAGCAGGCCGAGATGCTGGCCCGGGAACTGCTGGCCAACGAAATCATCCAGCAGGGGCGGGTCATCGACCCCGAGGACTGGGACCGCCGGACCGGTCTGGGGCTGATCCTGCCCAAGGTCATCCTGGACCACGAACCCACGGTCGCCGAGATCGCCATCGGCAGCGACGAGGAGTTGATGCGCCTGAGCGACGAGCGCGACCTGGCCCTCAACCCCAACGACGTACCTACCATTCGCGAATATTTTCTGCGGCCCGAGGTGCTCGCCGCCCGGCGCGAGGCGGGTCTGTCCCTGCCCACCGACGTGGAACTCGAATACATCAGCCAGGCCCGGAGCGACCACTGCAATCACAACACCTTCAACGGCCTGTTCCGCTACCTCGATCTGTCCACGGGCGTAACCACCCGGGTCGACAACCTGTTCAAGACCTGCATTCAGGCCCCGACCCTGGAACTGGCGGCCCGCAAGCCCTGGGTGGCCTCGGTCCTGTGGGACAATGCCGGCGTGGGACGCTTCGACGAGGCCCATTACTACACCATCACCGGCGAGACCCACAACAGCCCCTCGAACATGGAGGCCTACGGCGGAGCCCTGACCGGCATCGTCGGCGTGTACCGGGACCCCATGGGCACGGGCCTGGGCTCGAAGATCATCATGGGCACGTACGGATACTGCGTCGGCCCCCGGGACTACGACGGCCCCCTGACCCCCCACCTCCACCCCCGGCGGCTTCTGGACGGCGTGATCCAGGGCGTCAAGGACGGCGGCAACAAGAGCGGCGTCCCGACCACCTTCGGCCAGGTCTTTTTTCATCCCGGTTACCTGGGCAAGTGTCTGGTCTTCGTCACCGCCCTGGGGATCATGCCCAGCCGGATTCAGGGCCGGCCCTCGGAGCAGAAAACCACCCGGCCGGGAGACCTGATCATCATGAGCGGCGGACGGGTGGGCAAGGACGGCATCCACGGCGTGACCGCCTCGTCCCAGGTCTACAGCGAACACACGCCCGCCGGGCACGTCCAGATCGGCGACCCGTACACCCAGAAAAAGATGCACGACTTCCTCATGGAGGCCCGGGACGAGGGGCTGATCGAGTTCATCACGGACAACGGCGGCGGCGGCCTGTCCTCCTCCATCGGCGAATCGGCCCGCTTCGCCGGCGGGGCCGAAGTGGACCTGGACCGGGTCCCCCTCAAGTACGAGGGCCTGGACCAGTGGGAAATCTGGGTCTCCGAATCCCAGGAACGGATGACCATCGCCGTCAGACCGGAAAACCTGGACCGCTTCATGGCCCTGTCCCGAATCCACGCCGTCGAAAGCACCGTCATCGGCCGGTACACGGACACCGGACGCCTGCACCTGAACTACAAGGGCCGTTCCTGCGCCTACGTGGACCTGAGCCTGCTGACCGCGGACTTCCCCCAGTGGGAGTTCGACGCGGAATGGAACCCGCCGGAACGGCGCGGCCTGTACGAACCGGTGCTCTCGCCGCCCCGGCGCATGACCGAGGCCCTGCTGCGGCTGCTGGCCCGGCCCAACATGGCGGCCAAGGACTGGATCACCCGGCAGTACGACCACGAAGTCCAGGGCGGCAGCGTCATCAAGCCCTTGGTGGGCCTCCGTCGCGACGTGCCTTCGGACGCCTCGGTCACCTGTCCGGTCCTGGGGTCCGTCCGGGGCCTGGCCCTGGCCCAGGCCGTCAATCCCGCCTACTCGCTGATCGACGCCTACGACATGGTCACGGCCGTGATCGACGAAAGCGTCCGCAGGCTTTTATCCGTGGGCGGCGATCCGGACCACATCGGGGGCGTGGACAACTTCTGCTGGCCCAACATTCAGTACGACCCGAAAACCAATCCGGACGGCCGGTACAAGGCCGCCCAACTGGTCCGGGCCAACTGGGCCCTCCGGGACGCCTGCCTGGCCTACGACATCCCGCTGCTTTCGGGCAAGGACTCGATGTACGTGGACGGCAACCTTTCCGGCCCCTTGGGCGAGCGCCACAAGGTTTCGGCCCCGCCTACGCTCCAGTTCACGGCGGTCAGCCTGATCGAGGACGTGACCACCTGCCAGACCCTGGACTTCAAGCGGCCCGGCGACCTGATCTACGTCCTGGGCCTGACCCGGGACGAGCTGGGCGGCTCGGAGTATTACGACGACATGGGCTACCTGGGCCTGCACGTCCCCCGGACCGATCTGGCCGGAAACGCCGGACTGTACCGGGCCTTCCACCAGGCCTTCGGCCTGGGCCTGATGGCCTCGGCCAAGGGACTCTATCGCGGCGGCCTGGCCGCAGCCCTGGCCCTGTCCTGCCTGGCCGGGGAAATCGGAGCCCAAGTCGATCTCGAGGCCCTGCCCGCCGAAGGCGATCCGGATTCGGCCCGGCGCCTGTTTTCCGAATCCACCGGCCGGTTTCTGGTCAGTGTCCGCCCCGAGGACCAGACCGCCTTTGAATCGATTTTCACCGGGCTGCCCTGCGCGCTCGTCGGCCGGACCGCGGCCGACGGCCGCTTGAGCGTGGACCACTCGGGCCGGGAGATCGTCCGGGCCGGGCTGGACGAACTGCGGGCGGCCTTCAGGAGGCCTTTCGGTCATTTGATATGAGCGGCGCCAGTCATACCGTCAAGGCCCTGGTTCTGACCGGGTTCGGCATCAACTGCGATTTCGAGACCCAGTACGCCCTGAACCAGGCCGGGGCCCAGGCCGACCGGCTCCACATCAATCAGCTCATCGAAGCCTGCCGCCAGGGTCCGGCCCTGGACCCCTATCACATCCTGGCCGTGGACGGCGGCTTTGCCTGGGCCGACGACCACGGCGCCGGCGTGCTCCTGGGCCTCAAGCTCCGCTCCAACATCGGCGACCGGATCGAAGACTTCATTGCCCGGGGCAAGCTGGTCATGGGCATCTGCAACGGCTTCCAGGCCCTGGTCAA
>JAHJTB010000398.1 GCA_018830135.1 Pseudomonadota bacterium
CGGCGACCGGGTCCAGCGGGTCGTCATTCTCAACGCCGACGGCGGCCTGGCCGGCGACGAGCGTTCCAGCCTGATTTTCATGGTTCAGGTCGTGGCCGAGGACCGGGGCCGTCTTCAGGTGGGATACGAGCCCATGGGCGGGGCTTTGGGACTGGAGTTGTTCGAGGGCCGAACGCCGGAGCAGACGGCCCGGAAGGCCGCGGCCCGGGCCGTGCTCATGCTGGAAGCCGACGAGGCGCCTGCCGGTCCCATGCCCGTGGTCCTGTCTTCCGAGGCGGGCGGGACCATGATCCACGAGGCCGTGGGGCACGGGCTGGAGGCCGACCTGGCCGGTGAAGGGCTGTCCGTCTATACCGACCGTCTCGGCCAGGAGGTGGCTTCACCCCTGGTCACCGTCCTCGACGATGCGACCCTCGAGTACCGGCGCGGCTCGTTTGCCGTGGACGACGAGGGCGTCCCGGCCGAGCGGACGGTTCTGGTGGACCGGGGCCGGCTGGTTTCCTACATGCACGACCGGCGCTCGGCCCTCAAGGCGGGCCTGGCCTCCACGGGCAACGGCCGCCGGCAGTCCTACCGCCACCGTCCCGTGGTCCGCATGACCAACACCCTGATCGCCCCGGGCCCGACCGATCCGGACCAAGTCCTGTCTTCGACGCCCGAAGGGCTTTTCGTGCGCAAGATGGGGGGCGGGCAGGTCAACACCATGAACGGCGACTTCGTTTTCGAGGTCTCGGAAGGATACCTCATCGAAAACGGCCGACTCGGGCCGCCCGTGCGCGGCGCGACCCTGACCGGCAACGGCCCCCGCGTCCTACAGGATATCGACCTGGTCGGCTCGGACCTCGGTTTCGCCATCGGCACCTGCGGCAAGGACGGCCAGGGCGTGCCCGTGGCCGACGCCCAGCCGACATTGCGCATCAGGCAGATCGTGGTCGGCGGGAGAAAGGGCTGATCCGGACTCAGTCCGGAACGATCCCGTCTATCCCGACCCCGTCCAGATTATCCAGCAGGTCGATCAGGAACGGACGCCAGCCCGATTTTTTTACTCGCTTTGCGGCCAGGGCTGCCAGCCGACCAGATAGCGGCATTTGCGCAGGCTGGGCAACACCGCCGTATCGTCGAGGACCTCCGCCTTGACCAGGCCGGCCCGCTGGCTGACGTCCACGGTCATGGAGTGATTTTTTAGCCAGCCCTTGTAGTACAGCTTGAGCCGGGCCCGTTGGGTGTCGTTTTCCTGATAGGGGGCCTTGACGAAAACCGTCTCCGTCAGTTGGGTATCCGGGTGCAGGCAGGGAAACAGGCCGTCGCGGGTGAAACCCTGGAAGTCGAAGGGGGTCGCGCATCCCGCGGCCAGGACCAGCCCGGCCAGCATCAGGACCAAAGCGTGGATTTTTTTCATCCCGAACCTCCACTAACAGAATAATATATTATTTTAACTTGGAAAATACTGTCGGCGGCCGTGCTTGTCAACCCCGTTGCCGCGGGGGGCGGTCCGAGGGTCAAATAATGCTTGCCAGGACTGCGGGCCGGCGGCATCATATCCGGGTCCGATGGACAACCCCCAATTCAAGCGGGAGATGAAGACATGCCGAATCTGGTCTTGATCCGCCATGGGCAGAGCCAATGGAACCTCGAGAACCGGTTTACGGGCTGGGTCGATGTGGACCTGTCCGGGGAGGGGATCGAAGAAGCCCACCAGGCCGGTCGTCTTTTGGCCGGCGCCGGTCTGACTCCGGACCTGGCCTTCACCTCGGTGCTCAAGCGGGCCATCCGGACCTTGTGGATCGTATTGAGCGAGATGGATCGGATGTGGGTGCCCCAGACCCACGCCTGGCAGTTGAACGAGCGCCACTACGGAGCGCTGCAGGGGCTGAACAAGGCCGAGACCGCGGAACGGCACGGCAAGGACCAGGTTCAAATCTGGCGGCGCTCGTTTGACGTGCCGCCCCCGCCTTTGCCCGATGACGACCCGGGCCATCCCCGTTTCGACCCGCGCTACCAGGGCATCGATCCCGGCCGGCTGCCCCGGGGGGAGTCCTTGAAGGACACTCTGGCCCGGGTCCTGCCCTACTGGGCGTCGGATATCGCGCCCCGACTCCGGGCCGGACGCCACGTGATCTGCTCGGCTCACGGCAACAGCCTGCGCGCGCTTTTCAAACATCTGCTGTCCATCAGCGACGATGACATCCCGGGCCTGGAGATTCCGACCGGGAAACCGGCGCTTTTCCAACTCGACGAAAACCTGAACGTCCTGGACCACCGCTACCTGGTCTGATCACCCGCGAAACCGTGGGCCGAAGGACCGGAACCCGAAAGGAGGGCCGAGAAATGTCCGAGGGTGAACGAGCCATCTTATTGGAGAAAAAAGGCGGGATTGCCGCCATTACCTTCAACCGGCCGGAAAAGCTCAACGCGATCCGCTGGGAGGACTATTTCCTGCTCGACGAGTTGATCAACGACTGCGACCGGGACCCCGAGGTCCGGGTGATCATTGTCACCGGAAAAGGGCGGGCCTTTTCCGCCGGCGACGACATCGAGGGCTATCCCGGTTCGGGCCGGGACGAGGTCATCCAGGGCGATCCGGGCATTGCCTTGGTCCTGCAAGGCAAATACCTCGAAGCCCAGCTTTCCGGGTACCGGATTCCCCTGCAAAAGACCTGTCTGACCCTGATGAATTCGGGTAAGGTCTCGATCGCCGCGGTCAACGGGGTCTGCTGGGCGCCGGAGATTCTTTACGCCATGGACTTCGTCATCGCCGCCGATACGGCCACTTTCGCCCAGGGCGACGTGCGCAACGGCCTGTGTCCCGGCGGGGCCTCGACCCAGATACTGCCCCGCCTGCTGGGACGGCGACGGGCCCTGGAAATCCTGCTTCTCAGCGAAGAGATGTCGGCCCAGGAGGCGATGCGGATCGGCCTGGTCAACCAGGTCGTGCCTTTGGATCAGCTCATGTCCACCTCTGAAGCCCTGGCCCGCAAGATGATCCAGCGCCCGGAAAGCTCGATCAAGCTGGTCAAAACCGCCGTGACCAAGGCCCAGGACCTGCCCTTGGATCAGGGTCTGGAAATCGAGCAGTGGTACAGCAGCCTTTCCGTCCAGAGCGAGGCCTTCCAACGCTTCCACCAGAAGTTCGTCCAGCGAAAGAAAACGGTTTGAATTTCCGGCTGTTCAGTGTCGCCCTGCTCCTGTTCGGGTCCGGCGCCTGCGCTCTGGTCTACCAGGTGGCCTGGCTGAGGGAGTTGCGGCTGGTCTTCGGCGCCTCGACGGCGGCCTCGGCCGCCGTGCTGGCCATTTTCATGGGCGGCCTGGGTTTGGGCGGCCTGATCCTGGGCCGTCGGGCCGACCGTCACCCGAACGCCCTGCGTTTGTATGCCCATCTCGAACTCTCCATCGCCGGTTCGGCCCTGGTCACACCCTACCTGATCCTGGCCGTTCGTCACGTTTACGTCTGGCTGGGGGGGGGGCAGTCCCTGGGCGACGCGGGCGCGGTGGTGGTCAGGCTGGCCTTGTCCGCCCTGGTCCTCGGGCTGCCCACGTTTCTTATGGGCGGGACGCTTCCGGCGGCGGCCAAGGCGGTCGAGAACGAGGCGGACGCGGGTCGTCGCCGGACCGCGCTGCTGTATGGTTTCAATACGCTGGGCGCGGTTTGCGGCGCGGTGGCGGCCACCTTTTTCATGCTGGAAATACTGGGCACGCACCACACGCTGTGGGCGGCCTGCCTGCTCAACCTCCTGGTCGGCCTGACGGCCAGGTCCCGTTCCAGGTCCTGGCAGGTCGGGGAGGTCGGCGGGCCGGAGCGTTCGAGAGAGTCGGCGGAGATACTTAGAGCAGCCGGGACGGCCTCCCCGGCCTTTGTCCTGCCGGCTGCCTTTCTGGTCGGTTTCGCCTTTCTGTTGATGGAACTGGTCTGGTACCGGATGCTTGGGCCGCTGCTGGGTGGATCGACATATACCTTCGGACTGATCCTGGCCGCGGCCTTGTCCGGCATCGGCCTGGGCGGGGCCGCTTACGCCTTTCGGGCCCCGTCCGAACGGGCCACCCTGGGGGCCTTTGCCCTGACCTGCGCCCTGGAGGCCTGTTTCATGGCCGTGCCGTACGCCCTGGGCGATCGGCTGGCCGTCATGGCCGCCCTGCTTCATCCCTTGGGCCAGGTGGGCCTGGGAGGCCAGGTCATCGGGTGGTCGCTGATCGCCGGCCTGGCGGTTTTTCCGGCGGCCCTGGTCTCCGGTTATCAGTTCCCCCTGCTCATCGGCCTGCTGGGCCGCGGCGGGCGTCAGGTCGGCCGACATACGGGACTGGCCTACGCTTGGAACACGGGCGGGGCCATTCTGGGTTCCCTGGCCGGCGGCTTCCTGCTCATGCCCTGGCTGACCGCAACCGGCACCTGGAAGGGGGCGATCATATTGCTGGCCCTGCTGGGGGGCGTCGCCGCACTGCTGGCCCTGGTTTGGGAGAGACGAAGGGCCTTTCTCGTCCTGCCCGCCGGCGTTCTGGCCTGTGCTCTGGTCATGCTCACGGCCATGGGACCGACCGCGGTCTGGCGGCACAGCCCCATTGGCGCCGGGCGGGTCAATTTGAATGACATGCAACGCAACGGGATTCAAAAGTGGATGAACAAGGTCCGGCGGGGGATGGTCTGGGAGGCCGATGGCCGCGAGGTCAGCGTGGGGCTGACCGGGGGCGACGGGTTGGCCTTTGTGATCAACGGCAAAGTCGACGGCAACGCCAGGGGGGACGCCGCGACCCAGGTCATGCTGGGACTGGTCAGCGCGGTACTGCATCCGAACCCGCGAACGGCCATGGTCATCGGGCTGGGCACCGGCAGCAGCGCCGGCTGGCTGGCCGAAATCCCCTCGATCGAGCGGGTTGACGTGGCTGAACTTGAACCCGACATCCTGGAAGTGGCCCGGCGGTGCGCGCCGGTCAACCGCAATGTCCTGGACAATCCCAAGGTCAACGTCATCATCGCCGACGGCCGGGAGGTCCTGCTGACCGCCAAGGACCAGTACGATCTGATCGTGTCCGAGCCGTCCAATCCGTACCGGGCCGGCATCGCCAGTCTGTACACCCTTGAATTCTACCAGGCCGTCGCCCGCTGCCTGGCCCCGGGCGGCATGTTTTCCCAGTGGGTCCAGGCCTATGAAGTGGACACCCGGACCATCCGGACCATCTACGCCACTCTGTCCGCCGTGTTTCCGGTCGTCGAAACCTGGCAGACCATGACCAACGACATGCTGCTGGTCTGTTCCATGAAGCCCCGGTCCCCGGTCGCTTCGGACCTCCGTCGGCGTCTGGCCGAACCGCCCTTCCGGGAGGTCTTTCCCGCGGTCTGGGGCACGACGGACCTGGAAGGTTTTCTGTCGCGTTTCGTGGCCGGACCGGGTCTGACCCGGACCGCGGCGGCCCAAGACCTGGCCAAGGGCTGGCTGAACACGGACGACTGGATGCTGGTCGAATTCGGTTTCGCCCAGACCGTGGGCCGCCTCAAGGCCTTTTCGCTTTCCGATCTGGAAAAAGCGGCCCGCAAGCTGGACCAGCACCGGCCGGCGGTTCAAGGTGAGGTGGACTGGGACCGGGTCGATGAAAACCGGATCATCATGTACGGGATGGACAGAAAGCCCCCGCATGATATGCCCTGGTTTTCAAAAGACCGGCGCCACCGGGTCGAGGCCTATGAGCATTTCCTGAAGGGAGAATACAAGAAGGTGCTCGATGCCTGGGCCATGCAGCCGCGCCGGCCGGAATACCCCCTCGAACAGGCCATGTTGGCCGATGCCCTGGCCGAAACCGGCGATCCGGAAGCCCTGGACCTGATCGAGGGCCTCCGGGTCCACTGGCCGGCCGATGCGGACGCCATACTGGCCCGTTACCATTTCCGGGGCGGCCGGGTGGGAGAAGCCGTCGAGGCCTTGAAAAAAGCGTTTCTCCGAAATCGCCGGGACCCCTGGTGCAACCAGCTCATTATGTTCCAGGCCATACGGCTGGCCAAGGAGATGGCCGGCCGTAACAAAAAGCTGGCCCCCGAACTTTTCGACCTGCTGACCGAGCCCCTGGCCGTGTCCATCCTCGACGAACACCGTCTCCGCACCCTGTTGGAGATCGCTTCGCTGATCGACAAGGCCCATACCATCTCGGCCCTCGACCGACTCGAACCCCACGTCCCCTGGGACAAGGTCTTTCTGACCCGGCGGGCCGCGGTCTATCAGGCCGCCGGCGATCCGAGGGCCGCCGGGGCCCTGGCGGACCTCGACGCCTTTCTGCGGGATGCCCCGGTCCTGATCAGCGAGTCCCTGGCGGAGTGACCGGGCGCCGGGCGTGAACATGGATCGGATGGGTTGATCATGAAGGACGGCAAGGCCCCGATCATCGAGTTCGACCGGGTCAGCTTTCATTACGAACCGGGCCGAAGTCTATTCGACCAGGTCAGCCCGAGTCTGCCCGCCGGCGGGTTCGTCCTGGTCCGGGGACCATCCGGGTCGGGCAAATCGACGCTGCTCCGGCTGATCAACCGGCTGGAGGAGCCCGAGGCCGGGGAGATTCGCTTCAAGGGTCGTCCCCTGGGCGATTACCCGGCCCCCCGGCTCAGGCGCTCGCTGCTCTATATTCAGCAGACCCCCGTGGCCGTCGATGCCCCGGTGCGGGACAATCTCCTGTTGCCGTTCGCCTTCAAAAGCAACCGCGACCTGTCCAGGCCGGACGACGGGCGACTGCGGGAGCTCATGGATGAGTTCCTCCTGACCGGCGTGGGCCTGGACGATGCCGCGCAGACCCTGTCCGTGGGGCAGTTGCAGCGCATGTGCCTGATACGCGGCCTGCTTCTCGAACCGGAGGTGCTGCTGCTCGACGAACCCACCAGCGCCCTGGACCGGGAGAGCAGCCGGCTCGTCGAGGCCGCGGCCGAGCGGCTCAACCAGGAGGCCGGTCTGACCGTGGTCATGGTCAGCCATAAGGACTTCGAGCCCCGGACCGTTCGGCCGGTGGTTTTGGAGGTGGGGGGCGGGCGGATCGAGGAGCGGACGTGGGCGTGGAAATAATCGCCATCGGGCCCTGGCAGTTGGCCCTGGGGCTGATCTTCATCCTGGCCGCCGGTCTGACTTCCCTATACCATGGACTCGGACTGGAGCGGGACCTGCTGGTGGGCACGGTCCGGACCTTTGTCCAGTTGTTTCTGCTGGGTTACGTCCTGACCCTGATCTTCGGGCTGAACCGGGCCGATCTGGTCCTGGCCGCCTTCGGCCTCATGGTCCTGTTCGCCGCCCTGACCATCCGGGGCCGGATCAAGGAAAAACGGATTTCTTTTTTCTGGCCGGTCTTTTTTTCCATGCTGGTCAGCTACGGCCTGGTTTCCGTCATGGTCACCGGCGTGATCGTGGGGGTCCGGCCCTGGTGGACGCCTCAGTATTACATTCCCCTGGCCGGCATGGTCATCGGCAACTCGATGAACGCCATTGCCATCGCCCTGGAGCGGCTGCTGGGCGAACTGCGGAGCAAGCGGCCCCAGATCGAGATGATGCTCTCCCTGGGCGCCAATCGCAAGGAAGCCAGCCGGGAGGCGGTGGGCACGGCCATGCGGGCCGGCATGATCCCGTCGATCAACTCGATGATGGCCGTGGGGGTGGTCTTCATTCCGGGGATGATGACCGGGCAGATACTGGCCGGGGCCGATCCCCTGGCGGCCATTCGCTACCAGATCGTGGTCATGATCATGCTGGTCGGGTCAACGGCCGTGGGTTCGCTGCTGGTGGTGCTGCTTGTGCGGCGCAGATGCTTCGGCCCGGCAGACCGGCTTTTGCCGCGGCCGAAGTGAGGTAATCGCGCCGGGCCGATCCGGTTGATTCACGATGTCAGGTTTCGTCTCCGGCGAGGAAATCGGGGTGAATCTGTACTCTATTTACTACTGCGAGCCCCGGTTGACTAAGCCGGAGACGAAAGATGGCATCGCCTCAGGTGGAGAAAAACATGGAATTTTTTCATCGGACAACAAAACCGCTCCGTCAATGGACCGGCCATCCCGAATTTATCATAACTAATCGATAAGACTAGTTATTTTAATCTTCCCTGGTTTTCTTCATGAATTAAACGGACTAATCCGGACCGAAGGCGGCCTCCAGGTCGTCCTTGATTTCCGCTGGAAACCGTTCCGGGACCGGCTGGAATAGTTCCAGCAGAATCCCGTCCGGGGCCATGGCCATGACGTAGCGCAGGTGTCCCAGCTCCCGGACCGGGCTCTTGAAATCGAACCCCCGTGCCTTCATGCGGTCCATGAGTGCGTCGAGGTCGTCGGTCTGAAGAC
>JAHJTB010000399.1 GCA_018830135.1 Pseudomonadota bacterium
ACTCGATACCTTCTTTGATAGTCATGCATTGCATGGAATCACCTTCCAAATTTTATGGGCCGTCCCGAGACGGCCGAGTATCCGCCAAACCGCGAGCTTATAACTGCCTGGATCGCGGTTGTCAACATTTATTTCCGTTTTGGCGCCTTTATTTTATGACGGCCGAAGGCGCGGGCGGGCCCGGGCCCGGCACCCTCTCATGGGAAGGCCTTGATTTTACTTGACCGTCAGGCCGATCCCCTCTAAGATTAGTCTCACCTATATAACCCAACCAGGGAGGCTGCCGGGGTATGCAGGACTTTTTATGGTCGGGCGTTAACAGCAAGGGCGTTAAGCGCAAAGGAAAAATCGAAGCCGAAGACGAGCGGATGGTCGAGGCCATCCTGAAGCGGCAACGTATTACGCCCAGTAAGATCAAGCCCGCGCCCAAGGACCTGTTTTCGGGCATCGCGATGTTCGCCCCCAAGGTCAAGCCCAAGGACGTCATGATTTTCACCCGGATGTTCTCGACCATGATCGACGCGGGTCTGCCCCTGGTCAGCGCCCTGCAGATTCTGGCCGATCAGCAGGAGAACAAGTCCTTCAAAAGCATGCTGCGGGATATCAACTCGGCCGTCCAGACCGGCGCGACCCTGTCGGAGGCCATGAAGAAATTCCCGAAGGTCTTCGACGACCTTTACTGCAATCTGGTGGCCGCCGGCGAGGCGGGCGGTATTCTGGACACCATTCTGCAACGACTGGCCGCCTACATCGAGAAGAACGAGAAGCTGAAGTCCCAGATCAAAGGGGCCATGATGTATCCGGCCATCACCATGACCGTGGCCGTTCTGGTCATCATGATCATCATGATCTTCGTCATTCCGATCTTCCAGTCCATGTTTTCGGAAATGGGCGGCTCCCTGCCCGTGCTGACCCAGATGGTCATCAGTATCAGCGATTTCGTCAAAGGGAACATCATTTATATTTTTGCGGCCGTCGGTGCGGCCGTGTACGGTCTCAAGCGGTTTATCAGCACGGATAAAGGCCGGGTCATCTGGGACCGGCTCATGCTTTCCGCGCCGGTTTTCGGTGATCTGACCCGCAAGGTCGCCGTGGCCAAGTTCACCCGGACCCTGTCCACGATGATGTCTTCGGGCGTTCCCATCATGGCCAGCCTGGACATCGTCGCCCGGACCGCGGGCAACGTCATCGTCGAGGAAGCGATCATGGACACCAAGAGCGCCATTTCTGAAGGGCGTTCCATTGCCGACCCCCTTGCGGAAAGCGGCGTCTTCCCCAACATGGTGGTCCAGATGATTTCCGTGGGCGAGGAGACCGGGGCCCTGGATGCCATGCTGGAAAAGATCGCCAATTTCTACGATGATGAAGTGGACGCCTCGGTCGAGGCTTTGACCTCGATGATCGAGCCGATGCTGATGGTTTTTCTGGGCGGGGCCATCGGGACGCTGGTCATAGCCATGTATCTGCCCATATTCAAAATGGCCTCCATCGTCGGAGACTGACGCCGCGACCCGGCGGCGTTTCCGGCAACCCCGTCCGAACGTTTCGCCCAGGCGGGGTTTTTTTTGAACGGTCACCGATCATGAAAGAGGAACGGCAAGAGAGTTCCCTGGGCCGGCAACTACGCCTGTTGATGTTCTTCCGGGTGGTGACGACCACCTTTCTTCTGGGCACGACCGTCGTGATCCAGCTCCGGGAAGCGGAGAGCGTCCAGGACCCCACGCTGACCGCCCTTTACGTCCTGATCGTTTCGGTCTATCTGCTCACGTTCATTTACGCCCTGGTCCTGCCCCGCTTCCTCAGCGAGACCGGCCAGGCCTACATCCAGATCGCCGGCGACATCCTGTGGACCACGTGGGTCATCTATCTGACCGGGGGACTGGAAAGCACCTTTTCCTTCATGTACATCCTGGCCGTGATCAACAGCGGCATCCTCCTCGAGATTCGAGGGGCCGTCCTGGCCGCCTCTCTGTCCAGCATCGCGTACGGCCTGCTGCTGGACCTGCAATTTTACGGCTACATCCACCCCTTCCTGACCCGATTCGGACATCCCTACTTCTTTCGGGCCGCCGACGTGCTGAACAAGATTCTGGTCAACATGGGCGCCTTTTACCTGGTCGGGGTGCTGAGCGGGTACCTGGCCCGCCAGATGACCGAGTCCCGGGAAAAGCTGGCCGCCCAGCAGACGGATTTGGACCGGCTGACCGGCCTGAACGAAAGCATCGTCGAGAGCATCGAGTCGGGACTGATGACTCTGGGGCTGAACGGGGATGTGCTGTTCCTCAATCCGGCCGCCGAACGGATAACGGGCTGGCGCTTCGCTCAAATCCGCGGCCGGCCCTACCGCACCGTTTTCCCGGAATTGAACCTGGACGAGCGGGAGAATCTGCCCCCCGGTCAGACCTCATACTTTTACTGGACCTATCATCGGAGTGACGGCGAGGAGTTGTACCTGGAAGGCGCCTTGACGAATATCGAGGACCCGGTCGGATCGGTCTGGGCGCATCTTCTGGTCTTTCAGGATAAAACACGCATCCGCCGGATGGAGGCCGAGGTCAAGCGGGTCGAGAAGCTGGCCCTGGTCGGTGAAATGGCCGCGAGCATCGCCCATGAGATACGTAATCCCCTCGCCTCGATGAGCGGATCGTTCCAGATGCTCAAGGCGGAATACGAAACCGAGTCGGACCGCAAGCGGCTGCTGGCCATCATCGGGCGGGAACTGGCCCGCTTGAACAACCTGGTCAACGATTTCCTAATGTTCGCCCGCCCTCATCCGGGAGTGCCCGCCCCGGTCGATCTGGCCCGTCTGATCGAGGACAACCTGCGCATGTTCACAAACCAGGCCGGCCAGAAGGGCGAAATCCGGATCGAACTCGATCTCCAGCCCGGTCTGATGGTCTATTTCGATCCCCACCATCTCGAGCAGATCATGTGGAATTTGTTGAAGAACGCCGCCGAGGCCATGCCCGGGGGCGGCGTCCTCTACCTGACGACGGGCCAGGACGAGGAGTTCCCGGATTCGGCCGTTCTGGCCGTAGGCGACACCGGACCTGGGATCGACCCGAAAGACCTGCCTCACATTTTCGACCCCTTCTACACGACCAAGGAGCGGGGAAGCGGGCTGGGGCTGTCCATCGTGTGCCGGATTCTGGAAGGGGGGGGCGGACGGATCGAGGCCGATTCGCGGCCCGGCCAGGGCGCTTGGTTCACCATCTTCCTGCCCGTGTACACCGAGTCGGCCTGAAGCGGGGGTTTGGCCGACCTTTGTTGTCTTTGCTAATGTTTTTTATAGGTTGGACCGAAGCATGCCGGAACGGGTCCGGGGTTTGTTCTTGACTGGGCGCGGGAAATGGACTATTAGTACCCATTTTGGATTTTGACGGGCCGTTAGCCCTCGGATGGCGCGGTCCCCGAACCAAAGACCCGGGAAGCAGAGACCATGAGCAACGATCAGCAGGAAGACCAAAGCCAGGTCCTCAGGCAAAGGCTTGAAAAAGCCTGGGCCATGCAAGAGGAAGGCGTTAACCTCTATCCCAACACCTTCCGCCCCCGCCACACCGTGGCCGAGTTGAGGGCCCGCTTCGACGGGTCATCGGCCGAGGAGCTGGAACGGGTCGAGGACCGGTTCATCATCGCCGGCCGGATGATGGCCCGGCGCGACTACGGCAAGTCCACTTTTTTCGACATCAAGGACCATTCCGGGCGCATCCAGGCCTATATCCGCAAAAACGATCTGCCGGCCGACCAGTTCGAGTTTTTCAAGAAGCTGGACCTGGGCGACATCATCGGCATGGAGGGCCGTCTGTTCCGGACCCGGACCGGCGAACTGACCGTCATGGTCGTTTCGTTCGATCTGGTGACCAAGTCCATGCTGCCCCTGCCGGAAAAGCACCACGACATCAATGTGGAACTCCGGTACCGCCAGCGGTACCTGGACCTGATCATGAACGACCGGGTTCAGGAGGTCTTTCTCAAACGCACGCGCATCGTGTCCTTTCTGCGCCGCTTTCTGGAGGCCAAGGGGTTTATCGAAGTCGAAACACCCATGATGCAGCTCATTCCGGGTGGGGCCACGGCGCGGCCGTTCGAAACCCATCACCTGGCCCTGGACATGAAACTTTACCTGCGCATCGCTCCGGAACTCTATCTCAAGCGGCTTCTGGTCGGCGGTTTCGGGCGGGTCTTCGAGTTGAACCGGAACTTTCGGAACGAGGGCATTTCCACCCAGCACAACCCCGAGTTCACCATGCTCGAGTTCTACCAGTGCTATGCCACGTACGAAGATCTGATGGACCTGACCGAAGAGATGTTCGAGGCCGTGGCCGCGGAAGTGAACGGGTCCGAGACGCTGGCCTATCAGGGCCAGGAGGTGAGTCTGGCCCGACCCTGGGCGAGGATGCGGTTTCTCGATTCCCTGGCCCAGGTCGGCGGCGTGCCGGCCGGGGTCCTCGATGACCGGGACCAGGCCCTGGCCTACTGCCGTGATTTGGGGGCCGATATGCCGGCCCACGAAAAGCAGGGCAAGATACTGGCCAAAATCTTCGATCTGGCGGTCGAACCCAAGCTGATCGATCCGACGTTCATCACCCATTACCCGACCGATATCAGTCCTTTGGCCCGGCGCTGCGAGTCCGAGCCCAATCTGACGGACCGGTTCGAGCTGTTCGCCGCGGGCCGTGAAATGGCCAACGGATTTTCGGAACTCAACGATCCGATGGACCAGCGCGAGCGCTTCCTGGCCCAGGTGGCCGAACGGGAGGCCGGCGATGACGAGGCCCAGTTCATGGACGAGGACTACGTGCGGGCCTTGAAGTACGGCATGCCGCCGGCGGCCGGAGAAGGCGTGGGGATCGACCGGCTGGTCATGCTGCTTTGCGACGTGGCCACGATCAAGGACGTGATCCTGTTTCCCCACCTGCGTCCCGAGCGGTAGGTCGGCGGGTCATCGCGTGTCCTTTGAAACATTTATCAGCTGGAGGTATCTGAAGGCCAAGCGCAGCCAGACCTTTATTTCCCTGATCACCGTCATTTCCATGGCCGGAGTCGCCCTGGGGGTGACGGCCCTGATCGTGGTCCTTGCGGTGATGAACGGGTTCCAGGAGGACCTGAAGACCAAGATTCTGGGGGTCAACTCCCATATCGTGGTTCTCAGGACCAAGGCGCCCCTGGAGGAATACACGCGACTCATGCCGATCGTCTCGGGAATCCGAGGCGTATCCGGGGTCGAACCGTTCATTTACAGCCAGGTCATGGTCAGCGCGCTGGGCGGCGCGTCCGGGATGATCCTGCGAGGCGTGGACCCCGAACTGGCCGGCAAGGCCGAAACGCTGCCCCAGGCCGTCAAGCAGGGGCGACTGGACTCCCTCGAGAGCGGTCCGTCGGATTCGGACCGGCCGGCTCGGAACCTCATCCTGGGGGCCGAACTGGCCCGCCAGTTGGGGGTTCTCGTCGGCGATACGGTCAAGGTGATCTCGCCCAGCGGACGGGTGACCCCCCTGGGCGGCCGGGCGCCGAGCACGCGGGAGTTCAAGGTGACCGGACTTTTCCAGTCGGGGATGTATGAATACGACTCGATGATGGCTTACGTTTCCCTGGCCCAGGCCCAGGACTTTTTGAATTTGGGGCGGAGTGTAACCGGATTGGAGGTCAGGGTCGACGATATATATCGGGCCGATCGAATTCGGGAGGCCATCACGGCCGCCCTGGGGTCCGGGTATACGGCCCGGGACTGGATGCAGATGAACCGGAGCCTGTTTTCGGCCTTGAAGCTGGAAAAGACGGCCATGTTCATCATTCTGATCCTGACGGTCATGGTCGCCGCCTTCAATATCATCGCCACGCTGATCATGGTGGTCATGGAAAAGACCCGGGAGATCGCCATCCTCAAGTCCATGGGGGCCACGAGCCGCAGCGTGATGAAGATATTCGTTTTTCAGGGGCTGTTCATCGGCCTGGTCGGCACGGCCGCCGGTCTGGCCGGCGGCCTGTCGATCTGCGGTCTGTTGGCCCGGTACGAAATCGTCAAGCTGCCCACGGACGTGTTTTATATTTCCACGGTCCCGGTCAGACTGGAGACCTTCGACGTCGGCCTGATCACCCTGTCCGCCCTGGCCCTGAGTCTGCTGGCCACGCTCTATCCGGCCTGGCAGGCCTCCCGGCTGCATCCGGTCGAGGCGCTGCGCTATGAGTAGGGGCGGCCTGTCGGGTTTCGAGGCCTTTATCGGCTGGCGGTATCTGAAGGCCAAGCGCAAGCAGACGTTTATTTCGGCGATCACTCTTTTTTCCCTGGCCGGGGTGGCCCTTGGCGTGACGGCCCTGATCATCGTGCTCGCGGTGATGACCGGTTACCAGGAGGACCTGAGGGCCATGATCCTCGGGATCAACTCCCACGTCATCGTGATGCAGTATGGCCGGCCCCTGGAGGACTACCCGCGTATCGAGCCCCGGCTCCGGGAGTTGAAAGGGGTCGATTCGATCGAGCCGTTCATTTACGGGCAGGTCATGGTCAGTGCCCGGGGCGGCACGTCGGGCATCGTGATCCGCGGTCTCGACACGGATGAGGCCCGGCGCAACGGACGCCTGGCCCGTATGGTGGACCCGGGGGCCTTGTCGGCCCTGGATTCCCGGGAAGGGGCGCCCCGGATCATACTCGGGGCCGAACTGGCCCGGCAGCTCGAGGTCGGCCCTGGAGACCCGGTCCGTCTGATCGGCCAGGGCGACGCCTCGGGTCTGCGCAACGGGGAGTTCGTCGTTGCCGGCCTGTTTCGGTCCGGAATGCATGAATACGACGCCACCCTGGCTTATCTGGGCCTGGAAGCCGCCCAGCGGTTTCTCGGCCTCGGGAGAGGCGTGACCGGACTGGAGATTCGGCTCGAGGACCTCTACCAGGCCGACCGGGTCAGAAAGGAAGCGGCCGAAAGGCTGGGGCCTTCATTCTGGGTCCGGGACTGGATGCAGATGAATCGCAATCTGTTCGCGGCCCTGAGGCTGCAAAAGACGGTTCTGTTCATCATCCTGACCCTGACGATCCTGGTGGCGGCCTTCAATATCGTTTCGACCCTGATCATGGTGGTCATGGAAAAGACCCGGGACATAGCCATCCTCAAGTCCATGGGAGCCACGAGCGGCAGCGTGATGAAGATTTTCGTTTTTCAGGGCCTGGTCGTCGGGCTGCTCGGGACGGCGGCCGGTTTGGCCGGCGGGCTGGTCCTTTGCGGGCTTCTGGCACGCTACCATTTCATCAAGCTTCCCGGGGAGGTCTACTACATGTCGAGTCTGCCGGTCAGCGTCCGGCCTCTGGACGTGAGCCTGGTGACGCTCTCGGCCGTGGCACTCTGTTTTTTGGCGACGTTGTATCCGGCATGGCAGGCCTCCCGGTTGAATCCGGTCGAGGCCCTGCGTTATGAATAGGCGGAGTGGTGGGCCAGGAAAGCGCCTATATTGCCGCCCGGGACCTGGTCAAGGTCTTCGGGACCGGTTCGTCCCGGGTGGAAGTGCTTTGCGGGGTGGACCTGGTCATCGAGCGGGGCCAGACCCTGGCCGTGGTCGGGGCCTCGGGCGTGGGCAAATCGACCCTGCTTCATATTCTGGGCACGCTGGAAAAGCCGACGTCCGGCCACCTGTCCCTGGACGGCCTCGATCTGTGCCGCCAGGACCCGAAGGACCTGGCCGCGGTTCGAAACCGGAAGATCGGCTTTGTCTTTCAGTTTCACCATCTGCTGCCCGAGTTCAACGCCCTGGAGAACACGGCCCTGCCCGCGCTGATCGCCCGGCTGGGCCGGGGGGAGGCCTATGAACGGGCCGAGGCGGTCTTGAATCGGGTCGGCCTGAGCCATCGTCTGGGGCACCGGGCCGGCGAGTTGTCCGGGGGTGAACAGCAGCGGGTGGCCGTGGCCCGGGCTCTGGTCATGGAACCGGAGCTGCTTCTGGCCGACGAGCCGACCGGGAACCTGGACAGCCGGACCGGTCAGCGAGTCAACGAGCTGTTATTGGAGTTGAACGAGGAGAAAGGATTGACCTCCGTGGTCGTAACCCATAACCTGGACCTGGCCCGCATGATGTCCCGTCAGATCAGACTGGTCGAAGGCCGGGCCGTTGAGGAAAAACTGTGATGCTCAAAAGGCTTATCCTGATAAGTTTCGTCCTGCTCCTTGCCTCGGCCAATGCTTTTGCCGAACTTTCGCAACGAGTGGCGGTCGCGCCTTTCAACGTTTACAGCCAGGAGGACCTGAAGTATTTGAGCCAGGGCATCCAGGACATGCTTGGCAGCCAGCTTCTCCAACGGGGACTCAACGTCGCCTCCCAGGCCGATACCGCCGAGGCGTTCAAGAAACTGGGCGTCGAGGTGATCGATGAGCGGGTCGCCCGGGACCTGGGCCAGGCCCTGAAGGTGGATTTCGTCATATACGGCTCCCTGACCAAAATCGGCCGGCGGATTTCCCTGGACGCCCGGATCGTCGATCCGGCGGGCCTGAAAAAGACCACGGCCGTTTTCGTCCAGGATGAGGGTCTGGAAAACCTGGCCGCTTCCGTGAGCAAACTGGCCAGCGAGGCCACGGTTCGCGTATCGGGCCGCCAGAAGATCGAGAAGATAGAAATTTCAGGCAACGAACGGATCGAGGCCGATGCCATCCGGCGCATTCTCAAGAGCAAGGAAGGGGAAGCATTTTCCGAAGGCACGATTTCCGATGACCTCAAGCGCATCTACGGGATGACTTTTTTCGATGACGTCAAGGTTGACGTGACCGAATCGCCCGAAGGGAAGATCGTCAAGTTCATCGTCGAGGAAAAGCCGTCCATCCAGCGTATCGAATTTTTCGGCAACCGGATGATCGAGGCCACGGAGCTCCGGGACGTGCTGGGATACAAACTCTACGCCATCCTGGACCCCAGGAAGCTGGTCGAGAGCGTCGACAAGCTCAAGGACTTCTATCGGGAAAAAGGCTATTACAAGGCCAAGATCGAATACGAACTCAAGGACATCACCCCCAAGGCCGTATCCGTGGTTTATCAGATCGACGAAGGAAATCGGCTCTATATCCGGAAGATCGAGTTTCTGGGCAACGAGGCCTTTTCCGACAGCAAGCTCCGTAGCGAGATGGAAACCTCGGAGAAGGGCTGGCTGTCCTTCCTGACGGACTCGGGCATACTCAAAAAGGACGAACTGAAGAAGGACCTGACCACACTGACGGATTTCTACATGAACCGGGGTTTCATCCGGGTCAAGGTCGGCGAGCCCCAGGTCGAGGTCGATGGGGAGGGCCTGTCGGTGACCATTTCCATCGAGGAAGGCCCCCGCTTCAAGGTGGGCAAGGTCACCCTGAGCGGCGACGTGATGGAAAAGGAGGCTCTGGACGAGACCGTCAAACTGACGCGGGAGGAGTACTTCAACCGGGAGGCGGTGCGCAAGGACGTCCGGGATTTATCCACGTTTTACGCCAACCGGGGCTACGCCTTCGCCCACGTGTCTCCTCTGATGGACGAGCATGAAGATACCCTGACCATGGACGTAGACTACCAGATCGACAAGAAGGGTCTGGTCTATTTCGAGCGGATCAGCATTTCGGGCAACACCAAGACCCGGGACAAGGTCATCCGGCGTGAGTTATGGATTACGGAAGGCGAGTTGTTCTCGGCCGAGGGGCTGAAGCGAAGCAACATCAATCTTCAGAAGTTGGGCTACTTCTCGGAGATCAACCTGAAGAACACCAAGGGCAGCGCCGATGACAAAATGAACGTGGACATCGAGGTCAAGGAGCGTCCGACCGGAGCCCTGGCCGTCGGCGCGGGTTACAGTTCCTTCAACAAGCTCTTCGGCACGGTCCGGATCAGCCAGAACAACCTGGACGGGAAGGGGCAGAAGCTGTCCCTGGAAACGATCATCGGCAGCCGGGCCACGGACTACAGCCTCAACTTCGTCGAGCCCTGGCTCTTCGATATACCCCTGGCCTTTTCGACCCGGCTTTACAACAGGATCGTGGACTACGAAGACTACGACAAGAATGCCCAGGGCTTTTCCCTGGGGCTGAGCTATCCGATTTATCAGTATGTGACCTTGTCCGGCCGGTATCTGCTCGAGGACATCGAGATCAGCAACATCATCTGGAACGCGCCGGAAGAGATTCTGGCCTTGGCCGGGGACTCCTCGACCCGGAGTGTTTCCGGGCAGATTCGCCGGGACACCACCAACCGGGCTTTCAACCCGACCGAAGGGTCGGACATCTCTCTGACCGTGGATTACGCCGGCGGCTCCCTGGGCGGCACCAACTACTTCACCCGGGCCGTGGCGGACAGCGGCCTGTTCATACCCCTGCCCTGGGGTGACGAACACACCTTTTTCATCCGGGGCCGTCTCGGGTGGCTGACCCGGAACGAGGGCGGCTATCTGCCGGCCTACGAGAAGCTCACCCTGGGCGGTATCAACTCCCTGCGAGGCTACCGCTGGTCCAACGTCGGTCCGCGGGACCCGGCCACCGGGGCCCGGCTGGGCGGGGAGCGGATGGCGCTTGTCAACCTCGAGTACATCTTCCCGCTCCTCAAGGAGGAGGGGGTCGTTGGCGTGGTCTTTTACGACCAGGGCAACGCCTGGACGGAAGAACACGGCTGGGACCTGGGGGACCTGCGCAAGAGTTTCGGGGCCGGCATGCGTTACTACAGTCCGCTGGGGCCGTTGCGCCTCGAATGGGCCCGGATTCTCGATCCGGACCAATGGGATGAAGAAGAGGAGACCTGGGAATTCACCATCGGCACGTTTTTCTAACCCGGATATTGCGGTTGGGTTGGCAGGGAGGCTTCGAAATGCATAGCGGAACGCGAAGTCGGACCGATTTGGGGCCGCGGGCGTATCACAAGAAACGCCCGGGTCAAAAAGCGGGAAACGAGCATTGCAGCAGGCAGTTCCGCGCCGTGGTGGAAGACGACCGCAAGGCCCGGATTTAAGGAACAAGACCGGTGATTGCGGCCGCGAGGCAGCAACCCGGCTGGAATTCGACACGTTTGAGGAGGAAGGAAATGCTCCGGAAGACAATTTTTATTTGTTTGATGCTGGGTTTGACCCTGACCTTGGGAATGACCGGATACGTTGCGCGGGCTCAGGCGGCCGACGGCAAGATCGGCGTGTTCAACCTTCAACGGGCCATAAACGAGTCCAAGAAGGGACAGGCGACCAAGGGCTCCATCATTAAAAAGTTCGAGAAGATGCAGAACGAACTCAAGTTGCGGGAGGCCGAGATTCAGAAGTTCCAGCAGGAAGTGGAGCGTCAGTCCTCGATGCTCAGCCCGGATGCCCGTCGGGAAAAGGAAAAGTCCCTTCAGCGCAAGGTCAGGGACTTTCAGGATCAGTACCGCGACTACACCGAGGAGATGAAGCGGGCGGAAATGGAAGCCACTCAGCCCATCGTCAACGACGTGCTGAAGATCGCCAACGAGTACGGCAAGGAAAAAGGCTTCGCCCTGATCCTCGAAGGTCAGACCGCGGGCGTGATCTACGCGCCCAACTCGTCGGACATCACCGATGACGTGATCAAGCGCTACGACGGCCAGAAATAGTTCAGGGCCGCCGGCCGGGAGAACGGAACCTTGAAACTGGCGCCGCCTCGAAGGCTGGACGAACTGGCCGAATACGCCGGGCGTGAGATTCAGGCCCGGCTGGCCGAACTGGGCAGTCCCGACCTGGATTTCCGCGTCGAGGTTTTCGGAGACGGAGGGACTCGGATCGAGTCGATCGCCTCGGTCGATTCCCTGGAACCCGGCTGTCTGGCTTTTGCCACCAGCCGGGCCTACCTCGATCGAGTCGAGGCCTCGGAAGCGGCGGCCGTGATTCTGCCGCCCTCGATGACCTCGGCCGCCAAGGCCTACCTTCAGGCCCCGGCGCCGCGTCTGGTCTTCTCGATCATTCTCGAGTTGGGCCTGGCTCTTCCGAGCCTGGTCCCGGCCCGGGCCGAAGGCGTCCGCTTCAAGGATCGCGACCGGGTCGAGCTGGGATGCGACGTGATCATCGGGGACTGGTGTTACGTCGGCGCCGACGTCAAGATCGGCGACGGATGCCGAATCTACCCCCAGGTCTTCATCGACGACCGGGTGACGATCGGGGAGGGCTGCGTGGTCTATCCCCGGGTGACCCTGTTCCGCAACACGACCCTGGGTCGCAAGGTCATCATTCACAGCGGGGTGGTCATCGGCGACGAAGGTTTCGGATTCAACCAGATTCCGGACCCCGGGCGGGGCCGGCTGCATCATCTCAAGAACGAGCACATCGGCGGAGTGATCGTCGGGGACCATGCCGAGATCGGCAGCCAGGTCTGTATCGACCGGGGCATGATCGGAAACACGATCATCGGGGCCGGGACCAAGATCGACAATCATGTCCAGATCGGTCACAACGCCCGATTGGGCCGCGACTGCATCCTGGCCGGCCAGGTGGGCATGGCCGGGAGTTCCAGTCTGGGGGACCGGGTCCTGTTTCTCGGCGGGGCCGGGATCGTCAACAACGTCAGCGTCGGGGACGACGCCTTTGTCAGCGCCCGGACCACGGTCACGTCCGACCTGCCGGCCGGAGCCATCCGCTGGGCCGGGACGCCGGCCCAGGAGGCGGACCGGGAGTGGAAGCTGATCGCCCTGGCCCGACGAGAACTGCCGCGTTTGCGGGACCTGTTTCGATCGCTGAAAAAGGCCGATTCCTTTGACGAGTTCAAGTCCAAACTGTTCGAGAAACCCGACAAGGGAGCACCATAAGGAGAAACAAGCATGACCGGGGAAATGGACGTCACCCAGATTCAGAAAATACTGCCGCACCGCTACCCCTTTCTCCTGGTGGACCGGGTCGTTTCATTCGAGGCTGAAAAGCGAATTTTGGCGTTGAAGAACGTTACGATCAACGAGCCGTTTTTCCAGGGCCACTTCCCCAACTGGCCCGTCATGCCGGGTGTTCTGATCATCGAGGCGCTGGGACAGGCCGGCGGGCTGCTGGCCATGCTTTCCATCGGGGGCTCTGCCATCGAGCGGGGCCTTTTCTTCGTCTCGTTGGAGAAGGCGAAGTTTCGCAGGCCGGTCACGCCGGGAGACCGGCTGGAACTCGATGTCGAAGTGCTGCGGACCGGATCGAGGTTCTGGCGTTTCAAGGGGCGGGGCATGGTCGATGGCCAGTTGGCCGCGGAATGCGAGTTTACAGCCGGCATGGGGCCTGAAAAGTAGGGGCCGGATCGCGGTCCGGAAAGAAGAGGGGCAATGGACATCCACCCTACGGCCGTCGTGGACCCCGCGGCCGAACTGGGCCCGGGGGTCAGGATCGGGCCATATTCGGTCATCGGCCCGGAAGCGGTCATCGGTGAAAACACCGAGATCATGGCTCATGTCTTCATCGACGGTCCCACGCGCATCGGCGCCGGCTGCCGGATATTCCCTTCGGCCGTGATCGGGACCGAGCCCCAGGACCTGAAATACAAGGGCGGGGACAACGGGCTCGCGATCGGAGACCGGGTTACGATCCGGGAGTTCGTGACCGTCCATCGGGCCACGACCGTAGGGGGCCGGACCGGGATCGGCGACGACTGTCTGCTGATGGCCTGCTCCCACGTGGCCCACGACTGCC
>JAHJTB010000400.1 GCA_018830135.1 Pseudomonadota bacterium
GCCCTTCACCGTCGCCGACCTGGCCGGAGACGCGATCGGCCTCATGGATTCGCTGGGGATCGAGTCCGCTTTTGTTTTCGGGGTCTCCATGGGAGGACTGATCACCCAGGTCATGGCCCTGGACCACCCCCGGCGGGTCAGGAAGGCGGTCCTGGGCTGCACGACCCACGGCGGCCGGTTCGCGGTTCAACCGGCCAAGGAGGTCATGGCCGTGCTGGGCAAGGCCGCGGACCCGACCGTTCCAGTCGAGGAGTCGGTTCGGATGCGGCTGCCCATTGTCTTTGCCGACCGGTTCATGCGGGAAAAGCCGGCCGAACTGGAGGAATACGTCCGCGCTTCCGTGAGGAACTGGCCCGACCCCAAGGGCGCGGCCGGCCAGTTCGGGGCCATGAGCGTTTTCAACGTCAAGAAGCGGCTGGGAGATATATCTTGTCCCGTGCTGGTCGTCACGGGCGACGAGGATCGGATGATGCCGCCGGAAAACTCGACGCTCCTGGCCGAAGGCATTCCCGGGGCCGAACTGCACGTCATTGCGGGCGCCGGCCACAGCTTCTTTATCGAAGAGCCGGAGGAGACCAACCGGGTCGTCACGGAGTTTTTCAAGAAGTAGTCCGGGACCCTTGTCGAGGTACGGGCCGGGGCGATGGCCGGGCGGCGGGTTCAGTGCAGGGCCTGGATGAAACAGCCGGATGAAGCGGCGGACCCGCCCGAACCCGGGTTGCCGGGACTGAAAGTCTGAAAGAATTCCTCGTTGGTATAGACCTTGGCCACGACCACCCAGGGATGATCGGACGCGCTTCGGATGTTCACCGAAATCACGAACTCGCTCAGGCCGACATGGTCGTCCGCGCCCCAGTCGTAAGTGTAGCCCAGGCGGGTCCAGGGGTAGGGGGTGGGGTCCAGGTACTGGGTGATTTTGAGGGCGTCGAACCAGGTCCGGTATGTGGCGTCCACGGACGAGCCCGCTCCGACCGGGTAGTCGAGTTCAGCTTCGGAGTCCGTGATTTCCGGGTCTGGACTGGGACGAAACAGGTCCGCCGGATCGACCCACATCTGGACGAATCGAGTCTTGCCGGAATCAGTCGGCAGACCCAGGAGCTGTTCGATCCGCTCGACGCTGGGTTGCCGGTGGCGCGCTTCAAACCAGGCCTTCAACTGCCCGGCCGGGGTCACCCAGACCGGGCCGAAGGTCAACTGGTAGTTCCGGCCTTCGAACCCGTCGTACCAGGGGCCGGTCCAGGTCAGTACCAGGACCTTGGAGGCGCCCGGCGTACCCTGCCAGATCATATCCGGATTGTACGCGGTGATGGCCCAGAGCTCCCTGGAAATCTCGGCCGGTCGGGCGATTTGGGCGTCCGCCACCGCGGCCCGGTAAACCGGGTCGTTGTAGTCCGCCGCGTCGAGACCCGGCGCCAGGGCCAGGCCCATGATCACAAACAGGGTCAGAATACGCAACAGAACGCGGACGCGTATTTTCAAGGCCGTCTTCATGTGACCTGGCCTCCTTAAAGACCCGGACGGGGTGTCTTACCCCAAAAGGTCCAGGGCCCGATCCACCAAAGTATTCATGGAAAAGCCAATGCTTTCCCAGAGCGGGTCGTGCCGTTTGCCTCGACGGTGCAGGCCCAGGTTGAAACCGGTGATGATGGCGAACTTGTACGCACCCAGGGCCCGGAACCAGTTCAGATGCGCCGGCCGGGTCCCGCTGGCCCGCGTGTACTGGTCGATAATCGTTTCCGGATCGAGAAAGAGCCTGTGGCGGGTGACGTCCTCGGTCGACCAGGCCTCGGGATCGCTGAAGGTGATATACCAGCCCAGGTCGTTGAGGATGGCCCCGACCCCGGCCAGTTCCCAGTCGATGATCGCCAGCAGCTCGCCCTGCCGGGAACAGAAGAAGTTGGCGGTCTGAAAATCGCCGTGGAACAGGCCGACGGTCGCGTCGCCGGGCGCGTTGTCCAGCAGGCGCTGGCGCACCTCGGGCAGCCGGGCCAGGCGTTCCGGATCGGCGAAACGGCCGTAAAAACGGTCCCAGCGCAGGATGTCGTCGTCAAAGGGGAAGGGAGGTCCCAGGGAAGGGGTCTGAGTCTGCCAGTCCAGGCGGTGGACGCCGGCCAGGGCCCGGGCCACCTGTTCGCCCAGGCTGTAAATCGTCTCTTCCGACAGGCTCGACCCCCATTCGCCCTCCTGGAGGCGCAACACGTCGCCCTCGAGGACCGGCACGATAAAGTAGGGCCGGCCGAACCATTGCAGGTCGTCTCCGGACCACTTGAGCGGACAGTGGGGCACGCCGGTCCGGTCCAGGGCCTTGAGGATCACGGCCTGCTTGAGCACGTCGGCCGTGCCTTCCCATTTCACGTTGGGCGGCGGCAGCCTCAAAAACCAGGACTCCCGGCCCTTGGCCGACTCGGCGGTGAAGCCGTAGGCAAAGCCCGCGTGGCCGGGCATTTTGTGAACGTCCGAGACCTGGACGGAATCGTCGCCGTACATGGCACGGCAGAAAGGCAGCAAGCGTTCCGCAAGTTCTTGAATTTCCATGAAACGTCCCTCATGTAATCGAATGGTTTCGTCTCATGGTGCCAAATCCGGGGCCCGGTGTCAATTCCCGGCGGCAACGGGGCAAGGTAAATTGGTTCTAGTTTTTGGTTTTGTTTGGGCGGGTGTTCTCAGTCATGCCGAAGTAATCGAAGACCATGCGTATGTTCATCATGAGCTGGCGGATTTTCTGGGCGACCTTTTTCCCGCCCTTGGATTTGATGA
>JAHJTB010000401.1 GCA_018830135.1 Pseudomonadota bacterium
CTCATCAAATCCAAGGGCGGGAAAAAGGTCGCCCAGAAAATCCGCCAACTCATGATGAACATACGCATGGTCTTCGATTACTTCGGCATGACTGAGAACACCCGCCCAAACAAAACCAAAAACTAGAACCAATTTACCTTGCTGTTCGGCCTTGCCGCGGGGAATCTTCGACATGCAAGGGAAAAAACCCATATGTTCAGTTGGCATGCGCATGTTCAGGTCTGACGGGATTGCGGGCGGATGGATCCCCGAAAGAAAGCGAAGCGGCCGGCCTCCGTTCACTTTCTCCGGGCGGCCTCATAGGCCTCGCCCAGGCGGTCATCGAGATAGGCCAGCGTGGCCGGGTCCTCCGCCTCGACATCGAAACAGTATCCTGTTTCGCCGAAAAGGCCCTGAGGAACGGCGTTGCCGATTTCCTCGGGATCGCTGATCTCGTCTTCGTAAAAGCAGACGGACAGGAACCAGGGTTCGCTGGCGGAAACGACCACGTCAACCAGAAAAAACACGGGTCTCCGCCGGTTCCCGTTTTCCAGGGCGGCCCGGAATGAATAACTGACCCCGGCCCGGGCCACCAACTCGCAGTCAACCGCGGGCTTTTCGGCCGCCCGTGCCGTCAGGTCCAGGAAGAAACGCCGTAGCTTAGGCTGATCGTCCGGCCAGGCCCCGACCAGGTCCTCGATGCCCATGGATGCTTCCATGATCACTCCGGTATACGCTTCCTGGCCCCCAGGGACAGGTCGTGCAGGGGCAAGAGCAGATCGGCCGCGGCCTTGGCCCGTTGGGCGCTTTCCAGGGCCTCGACGGCGTCCAGGTGAACGCCGGGGGCCACGACCGGGGCCGAGGCGGGAAAGTTCTTGTCGTTCGCGCAGAACCCGGTGATGAGAGCCTTGCCGGCCCGGGTGTCCACGATGACCGACTGGCCGCCCGGTGTGTGGCCCGGGGTCAGCATGACCCGAATTCCCGGAGCGATCTCCCGGTCCCCTTCTATGATTTCCAGATTCAGCCCCTCGAGCAGTTCCGGGAAGTAACGGTGATCGATGGGATGCGGGTTCAAGGCGAATTCATATTCGGCCTTCTGGACGATGATCCGGGCATTCTTGCATTTGTAGGTATTTTCGCAGTGGTCGTTGTGCAGATGGGTCTGGATGACTATGTCCACGTCTTCGGGCTTCAGCCCGACCGAGGCCAGGGCCTCCTCGAACTCGAAGACCTGGAAGCCGTACCGGGCTTCCACGTCCGGCGGCGCCATGAAGTCTTCCAGGCCGGTGTCCACGATGATGCGCTGGTCTCCGCCTTCCAGGTAAAAGACATAGATGGGCAGGTGGATGCGCGTCCCGTACCCCTGCTGATAGGTCATGATGCCCTGGTCGGTTTCGTTTATTCCGACCACCAACGGATGTATCACATATTCGGTCATGGCTGCCGGCTCCTTTCATCAAACTTTAACCCGAATCTTGCAGTTTCCTACTACTGCGGCGTCGAAATGCGTGCTGCAACACTCGTTTCCCGATTTTGGGCCTCGACGTATCATGTAATACGCCTGCGGCCCAAAACCGGTCCAACTTAGCGTTTCGCTATGCATTTCGATGCCTCGCCACGAACCCAACCGCAAAAATCGGGTTTCAGTTCAACATATGTCCCCTGGGCGGCGGGGTCAAGTCAAAGGGTGGGTTTTGGACCGGGGGGCGTTCGGGCGATCAGTAGTTGAGGGTCCAGGAGAGCAGAAGGCCCTGATGGCGCGGGTCGAGGCCGAGACGCCAGCCGTGTTCGCGCCGGAGTCCCTTGATGAAGTCCTGATCGAGCTTTTGATTGTAGGCATGGGCGCCGTTGACGGCATTGTAGATGTTGCCGCCGTACCAGCCGATTTCCATGGCCCCCAGCAGGGTGAAGACGGCCCAGTTTTCGTCGTCGTACGCTTCGGCGGCTCCCCACAGGAAGAGCGCGTTCAGGCCGAAGGCCAGCGCGGCGTCGGTGGGGCGGCCGACATAGACCTGGCCGGAGCCGGGCAGCAGGGCGGACATCAGGCCGGCGGCGGCCGGTGATTTCCGGGGCAGGTCGCCGCCTTGGGGCGCCCGGTCGGCCAGCTCCCGAGCCGACGATTTCAGGCGGTGATCGGCCTCCACCTCCTCGAAGGCCTGGCGGGCTTCCTCCCATCGGCCGTCCTCGAGGTAAAGCCAGCCCAGCCGATAGCGGGCCTGGTTGCGGATGTCCGAGGCCCGTTCCGGCGGCAGGCTGGGTTCCCGGATCAGGCCGCGATAGTAGGCGATGGCGTCCCCCCGGGGGTCCAGGTGTTCCAGGCAGCGTCCCAGGTCCATCATGGCCTCGAGGGCCAGGTCCGGACGCTCCCGTTGCGCGACGACCGGACCGAAGGCCCCCCGGGCCTCCTGGAACTGGCCGCCCTCGATATAAGCCCGGCCGATGAGCAGCCAGGCCTCGTGGATTCTGGGGTCCCGGGGGTTGAGAAAGATGAAGCGCTTGGCTTCGGTCACGGCCCGGTAGTAATCGCCCTCCTTGGACAGATGCCGGGCGAAGTCCAGGTAGGGGTCCGGGCCTTCGGCGGCCCGGCCGGGCGACGGGACAAGCAGGCATGCGCAGAGAACCACGCAGACCGCCGGGACCAGCCGAAACCTCACGGCCGCTCCTCCGGAGCGCTGAGCCAGTAGTCGTTCCATTCCAGGGGGTCGTAGTGCAGCAGGCGGCCGTCATGGACCACCCGAGGCGGCGTGCCGGCCGTGGAAACCTCCCGCCAGAGCCGGTCGACGGCCATAAAGGCGCCCATGAGGCTGCCGTGTTTGGCTATGGCCTGCAGGGCGTACGCCGAACAGTTCGGATAGGAAGGACATTGGGCCTCGGGGTGGCGGAAGGTGCGCAGGTGGTCCTGATAGAACCGGATCAGGCCGGCGGCCAGGCCGATCGTACGCTCCTGCCGGGCCGGGGCCGACAGGGGCTGTTCGGAACGGATGCGTTCGAGCAGAGCCCTGGCCTGGGCGGCGCGGGGATCGTCGGGGAAAAAAAAGAGGAAACGCCTGGCTTCACCGGCGGCCCCATCCAGGTCGCCGGCCTGGTGAAGCACCCGGGCGAAGTCCAGGGCGCGGACCGCGTCCGGCGGAGCGGCCCGGGCCGTTCCGCCCGCGATCAGTCCCAGCAGGACGATGAACAGGGCCACGATCTTCATCGATCGATCGGTCGCCTTTCGTTCGATTTTCCGGTTTCGCGCCTCCGGGTTCACGCGGCACAGGATATCAGATAACGGCCCGTTTGTGTCAGGGGGGCCTGGATTTTTTGTTTGACAGGCCCAAGGGTCCTTGTTAATGGATGGGGCGGCGTTTCAGCATCCCGGAACACGGTGCGAATCCGTGGCGGTCCCGCCGCTGTGATCGGGGACGGGCGTTGCATGGAGTATCCGGCCACTGGCGGGTTCAAGCCCGCTCGGGAAGGCGCGGCGGCCCGAAGGAACCGAGAGCCAGAAGACCTGCTGATCCGCAAGAAAATCAAGGGGCGTTCGCTGATGGTAAAGGCAACCCCGGGAGGACGGGTCCGTCCCCCCGGGGTTTTTATTTGGCGCCCCGGGTTCAAATCATCCGCCGTTCGAGGGACGGTGAGGGAGGCAGACCATGGAAAGGGAATTGAACGCGTTGATCGAAGGGGTCGGGCCGCTGGACGCCCGGGCCATGCAGACGGCTCGTGACCGGCAGGATCAGTTGACCAAACCCAGGGGGGCCATGGGCCTCCTCGAAGGGCTGTCCGTTCAGATGGCCGGGGTCCAGGGGCGGAGCCGGCCGGTGGTCAAGGACAAGGTCATATTCACCCTGGCCGGAGACCATGGGGTGGCGCGGGAAGGCGTGAGCGCCTATCCCGCCGAAGTGACCCCTCAGATGGTCTTCAATTTTCTGGCCGGAGGCGCGGGTATCAACGTCATGGCCCGGCAGGTCGGGGCCCGGGTCGTGGTGGCGGACATGGGCGTGGACCATGATTTCGATCCCGACCGGGGGCCGGTTGACATGAAGGTGGCCCGGGGCACGGACAACATGATCCTCGGACCGGCCATGAGCCGCGAAAATGCGATCCGAAGCATTCTGGCCGGGGCGGCGCTGGTGGAGGCCGAGGCCGGCGCGGGGCTGGACGCCATCGGGACCGGCGACATGGGGATTGGCAACACGACGCCCAGCAGCGCGATCACGGCGGTCATGACGGGCCGGCCGGTGCGGGAGGTGACCGGCCGGGGCACGGGCCTGGACGATCGCGGTCTGGAGGCCAAGGTCGCCTTGATCGAAAAGGCCCTGGCCGTAAACCGTCCGAACCCGGCCGACCCGCTGGATATATTGGCCAAGGTGGGCGGTTTCGAGATCGGCGGTATC
>JAHJTB010000402.1 GCA_018830135.1 Pseudomonadota bacterium
ACCTGGGCGATGACCAGGTCCGCCGACTGGGCCGCGGCCATGGTCACGTCCACGGAAATCCCCAGGCTCATCCAGCCGAAGTCGTCCGGGGATGAAACCTGGATCAGGGCCGCGTGAAGCGGAAGCCGGCGGGACTTGAACAGCCGGGGCACGGAGGACAGATTCACGGGCGTAATGAAGCGCTTGTTCTGGGACAGGGCCCGGGGTTTGCCCGACCCCAGGTAAAAGGAACGAAGATTCAGGGCCCGGGAATCGGTCTGGCAGGCGATCAGGGTCAGGGGGGCGTCCTGGAGGCTGAGCACCCGGACGATTTCCAGGTCTGAAAAATATCGGGACCGGGCGGCCAGTTCCCGGACCAGGCATTGAGGCTCCCCGCAGGAGGAACTGATAAAGACCCGCTGGCCGGGCCGGAGCATCTCCATCGCCCGGCCGGCGGTGCGGCGTTTTCTGGCGTAATCATCCGGCCAATGCTTGACGTTCGTCATTCCGGCGTCCCCTTTTGTATATTATCCAGGGGTCCGAGGCCGCCGTCAAGCGCCACGCCGCCCTGCGCTAGAATGTTTTACAGGTCGGGATATCTTTCATTAACGGCTTGTAAACATCTCTGACACGAAAACCTCCGTCAGGCAGGGCCGCCCCTCCGCCTATCTTATGTTTCCTATCCATATAGTGGGCCTTTCGGTCCCTGGCATGCATCTTGCCCTTGAACCGGCCTGGAACCGTGGTACGGCAGCCGCCGTGGAATCGAGGCTGGCAGAAACCGATCGCAGGACCTCGTCTCCCCTTGTCGTGGAAGCCGGGGCATTTACCGGAAAAGAAGGTGCTGAGCCATGAACGTGGACGGAATCAAAGTCATAGGCATTATCGGAGCGGGCCTGATGGGCCATGGCATCGCCCAGATATTCGGACTGAACGGGTACGAAGTCAGGCTGTACGACCAGGACCGGAGCATGCTTCAAAGCGCGCCGGACCGGATTCGAGGCAATCTGAAGACCTTCGAGGCCCTGGAGTTGATCGGGGCCGACCAGGCGGCATCCTGCCTCGAAAAAGTCTCGCTCTGCGAGGACATGGGCCGGGCCTGCGCCGAGGCGGCCGTGATCATCGAAGCGGTCAAAGAGGACCTTCGCATCAAGCAGTCGGTTTTCGCGGACATGGAGCGCTTCTCATCGCCGGAAACCATTTTTTGCAGCAACACCTCCGGGATCAGTATCGGCGGCATCTGCGAAGGGCTCGATCACAAGGCCCGGGCCATGGGCACGCATTTTTGGAACCCGCCCCACGTGGTGCCCTGCGTCGAGTTGATCCGGAGCGAATTCACCGCGGACGAGACGGTCGACACGGTCTTTGAACTGATGACCCGCGTCGGCCAGGTTCCGGTCAAGGTCCTCAAGGACGTGCCGGGCTTCATCGGCAACCGGCTGCAACACGCCATGATCCGCGAGGCCCTGTATGTGGTCCAGGCCGGGATCGCCACCCCCGAGGATGTGGACAAGGTGATCAAGTCCAGTTTCGGCCTGCGCCTGCCTTTGATCGGCGCTTTTGAAACCGCCGATCTGGCCGGCATCGACCTGGCCTATGACGTTCAAAAGTACCTGGTTCCCTTCCTGTGCACGGACCTGAAACCCCTGGACGTTTTAAAGGAAAAGGTCGAGGCCGGAACCCTGGGGGTCAAATCGGGCCGCGGGTTCTACGAATGGGACCCGGAAAAGATCAAGGCCGCCATCAGCAGTCGGGACTCCAAGCTGCTTCGCTTGATCCGTCTGGCCCGGGGGAACGAGTAGGCGAATACGGGTTCGCCCCTCGGCGGCCTCAGGTTTCGGGTCATCGGCGCCCGAATCGGGAAGCACGATACCGAGAGAATCTTCGATCGATGCGAAAGGCGGTTTGAATGGGAGCTTCACTCTTAATCACCCAGGCCATGCACGGGGTCGTCTACGGCATGCTGTTGTTCCTGGTCTCGGCCGGCCTGACCCTGGTCTTCGGCATGATGGGCGTCCTGAACATCGCCCACACCGCGTTTTACATGCTCGGCGCCTATCTTGCCTTCAGCGTGGCCGTGTGGACGGGCAGTTTCTGGCTGGCCCTGCTCGTGGTCCCCATCTGCGTCGGCCTGGTCGGGGCCGTGGTCGAACGATTCTTCCTGAGAAAGGTGCACGTCCACGGCCATGGCTACGAACTGATGCTGACCTACGGCATCTTTTTCGCCCTGGGCGAAGTGGTCAAGATGATTTGGGGCACCTTCCCCCTGGCGGTCCGAGTCCCGGATATTCTGGCCGGCTCGATCCCGTTTTTCGGAAACGCCTATCCGGTCTACCGCCTGTTCATTCTGTTCATCTCCCTTCTGGTCCTGGCCGGCCTGGCTTTGCTCCTGATGCGGACCCGCATCGGCATCATCATTCGCGGGGCGGTCTTTGACGCCGAGATGGTCGATATCCTCGGGCAGAACGTGCCCCTGGTCTTCCTGGGCGTCTTCAGCATCGGCTCCGCCCTGGCCGGTCTGGCCGGGGTGGCGGCCGCCCCCTTTCTGACGACCTACCCCGGCATGGGCCTGGACATCATGATCGACTGCTTCGTGGTCATCGTAATCGGCGGACTGGGGAGTCTGGGCGGGGCGTTGCTGGCCTCTTTGATGATCGGCGAACTCCAGTCCTTCGGCGTCGTCTTCATACCGGACCTGGCGCTGGTGCTCGAGTTTCTGCTCATGGTCTTCATACTCGCGGTCCGGCCCCAGGGCCTGTTTGGAGAAAAGGGATGAAAAACAACAAGCTCATCTACTTGGCAATCGGGTTCGTTGTGCTCGTGCTGCTGGCCGTGTTTCCTTTCATACTGCCTAAGCTGCAGTTGAACATCGTCATTGAAATCGCGTTCTTCTCCCTGTTCGTTCTCAGCTACACCCTGCTGCTGGGCTACGGGGGTCTGCTTTCCTTCGGACATGCGGCCTTTTTCGGCATCGGCGGCTATCTGACGGCGATCATCATCAGGAGTTTCCCGGGCGTCCATCTTCTGCTGGTCATTTTGATCAGCGCCGCCGCCGCCGCTCTGGCCGCTTTTTGGGTCGGCTTTTTCTGCGTCAGACGAAGCGGGACCTACTTCGCTCTGCTGACCCTGGCCTTCAACCAGTTCTTTTTCGCCGTGGCCCTGAAATGGAGTTCGGTCACCGGCGGCGACGACGGTCTGGGCATCAAACTGGGCGACATGTACCTGCCGTTCGTCGGCAACATCCACATGCACTCGACCACCAACATGTACTACCTGGTCATGGCGGTGGTCGTCCTTTGCATGGTCGGCTGCTGGTTCCTGCTCAAGACGCCCTTCGGCAACACCGTGGCCGCGGTCAAGGACAATGAGGATCGGGCCTGGTTCATCGGGTACAACGTCTTGCGAACCAAGCTGACCCTGTTCACCATTTCCGGACTGATAGCCGGTATCGCCGGCAGCCTGTTCGTCCTGTTCGAAGAGTTCGTTTCCCTGGGCTGCATCAACCTGGTCATGTCCACCCAGGTGCTGTTCATGGCCTTCATCGGCGGGACCGGTTCGTTTTTCGGGCCGATACTGGGCTCGGCCGTCTATATCTACTTTACCGAATGGATCAGCGGAATCACCGAAAACTGGGAGTTCTTCCTGGGGGTGTTGTTCATCCTCCTGATCATGTACGCCCACCGGGGCCTGATCGGCATCATCGGGTTTGTAGTCGATCGGTTCCGGACTTCGGAATGAACGGCCAAGGGAGAAACCAAAGATGACACATTTGGAAATCATTGACCTGCACAAGGACTTCAGCGGACTGCACGTCATAAGCGGCGTCAGCCTGAAAATCGCACCCGGAGAACGCCACGCCGTCATCGGCCCCAACGGCGCGGGGAAAAGCACGCTGTTCAACCTGATCTCCGGCCGGTACCGCCCCAACAAGGGACGGATACTTTTCAAGGGGGAAGACATCACCGGCTGGTCGCCCTTGAAGATCAACCGGCGCGGCCTGGCCCGCTCCTTCCAGATCACCAACATCTTCAAGAACATGACGGTCCTTCAGAACATCGAGAACGCCATCCTGGCCCGGAAGGGCATGCAGTTCAAGATGTTTCGCCTCTTGAAGAACATGCCTGAAGTACCGGACGAAGCCCGATCGATCATGGAGACCATTTCCGTGGCCGAACATGCCGACGCGCCGGCCGGGGAGCTGTCCTACGGCCTGCAACGCGCCCTGGAGATCGGGATCGCCCTGGCCACCGGACCCAACCTCCTGCTGCTCGACGAACCCACCGCCGGGATGACCAAGGAAGAAACCCGCGAGGCCGTGACCCTGATTGAAAAAATCACCGAAGGCAAGACCCTGATCATCATCGAGCACGACATGGATGTGGTCTTCTCGCTGGCCGACCAGATCACGGTTTTGAACTACGGGGAGATTCTGGCCTCGGGCACGCCTCAGGACATCAAAAACAATCCGGACGTCAAACGGGCCTACCTGGGGAACAAGATATGCTTCTAGAACTCATCGATGTAAACAGCTTCTATGACAAGAGCCACATCCTTCAGGATGTTTCCATGCGGCTCGAATCGGGAGAGGCCATCGGGCTGGTCGGCCGAAACGGCGTGGGCAAGTCCACGACCCTGAAAAGCATCGCCGGCGTGGTCACGCCCCAATCCGGCCGGATTCTATACCGGGACAAGAACCTCGTCGGGTTGAGGCCCCACCAGATATCCAGGCGGGGTGTGGGGTATGTCCCGGAGGAACGGCGCATCATTCCCAACCTGACCGTTCGACAGAACCTGTTGCTGGGCATCAAGCCGGGCCAAGGGGAGAACAAGGACGGCTGGAGCATCGACAAGGCTTACGAACTCTTTCCTCAACTGAAAAAACGGGACGGGCACCGCGGCGGCAACCTGTCCGGCGGCGAACAGCAGATGCTGACCATCGTCCGCACCCTGATGGGCGATCCGGACCTGCTGCTCATCGATGAACCCACCGAAGGCCTGGCCCCGAACATCGTCGAGGACGTCTCCAGGTTCATTTGTGAAATCGGCAAATCCGGGATTTCCATCATTCTGGTCGAGCAGAAGATCGAACTGGTCATCGAACTGGTCTCGCGAATCTATGTCATGAGCAAGGGCCAGATCGTATTCGAGGGAACTCCGGCTGAACTCGAGTCGGCCGATGACATTCGAGAGAAATACCTGGAGGTGTGAAAATTTCCGGCCCGGGGGGCCGTCGGTCCGTTTGGCGTCGATCCACGGGCGAAGAACGGTCTCGGCACTCTGGGTTCGGGAGATCCGGTGCGTGTGAGTCTTTCGAAACAACTCAGTTGTAATACCGCAAGGATGAAAAAGGAGCATCATTATGAAAAAACTGATTATGGTTGCCGTGGCTGTTTCATTTTTGATGGCTGGTTTTGCTTTCCCCGGTCAGTCCCTGGCCAAGGACAAGATTGTCTGGGGCGTGCTGGAACCGCTGTCCGGCCCCTTTGCCGATTCGGGTACCCGTTACTCCCAGGCGGTCATATTCGCCGCTGAAGAGATCAACGCCAAGGGCGGCGTGCTTGGCAAGCAGATCGAGGTTATTGTCGAGGACAGCGCCCTGAAGCCGGAAGTGGCGGTCCGCAAGGCGAAGAAGCTTATTTTACAGGACAAGGCCGAATTTATCATGGCCGGAACCGGCAGCAACGTCGGCCTGGCCATTGGTCAGGTTGCCGAAAAAAACAACATCATCAATGTCCTTTACGGCACGGAGGCCTCACAGATCACCGGCAAGGAGTTCTCGCCGAACACCTTCCGGACCTGCATGAACACCGACCAGCACTCGGCCGTCATCGTCGCCTACTTTGCCAAGAAGTATCCCCAGTTCAAGAAGTATTACATCATCTGCCAGGACTACTCCTTCGGCAAAGAAGCGGCCGAAGGGTTCGTCCGCAAGTTCAACGAGATCATGCCCAAGGACGCCAAGATCGTCGGGCAGATTTTCCATCCCCTGGCAACCAAGGACTTCGGTCCGTACATCAGCACCATCATGGCCTCCGGAGCCGAAGTGCTGCTGACGGCCAACTGGGGCACGGACCTGCGGCTGCTGTTCAAGCAGGGCAACAGCATGGGCTGGAAGGTCAAGGGCGGCTGCTACTATATGGAGGACCCGTCGGTGACCGCCGAACTGGGCGAGGCCTCGGTGGGCCATGTCACCGGCGACACCTACGTGAGCACCATCGATACGCCGGAAAACAAGGACTTCATCAAGCGGTACACAACCCGCTTCAAGGATGCGCCGCTCGAGGGCTGGAGATACCCCATGTCCAGCTCGGCCCGGGCCTACACCGCGGGACAGATTCTGGCCGCGGTCATCCAGAAAACCGGCAACACCAAAGCTGAAAACATCATCAAGACCTGGGAAGGGATGAGCTTCGACACGCTCTGGGGCAAGGTCATCATGCGGCCCTGCGACCACCAGATCGTCACCCCGGGCACCGTGGCCGAAATCGTGCCCAAGGTGGATTACTATCCCTTCCCCAACGCGGGGCCGCCGACCGTGATTCCGGCCGAGGAAATCACCGTGCCCCCCAACATGACCGGAAACCCGCGCTGTAAATAACCCCCCGTTCCGTTATCCAACCGGCCGCCGCAGTCCCCACGGGCCTCCGGCGGCCTTCCTTATTTCCCGTAATCTCATTTTATTTAGACATCCATTTTATTGACAGATTGGCCTGGGCCTGCTATGCTGGCCATAAAAAGGAAGGAATGCATTATGACCGTCGCCCGCAACGAAGTGGTCGCCCAAGGCGTGGAGGCCTATTACCACTGCGTGTCCCGATGCGTACGCCGCGCCTTTCTCTGCGGCCTCGATACGCGCACCGGCCGCTCCTATGAACACCGCAAGGCATGGGTCCAGGCCCGCTTGAAGGACATTGCGGCCGTCTTCGGCATCGAGGTCGTCACATATGCGGTCATGTCCAACCACCTGCACGTAGTGCTCCGCACTCGCCCGGACCTGGTCGAAGGCTGGCCGGCCGAGGAGGCTGCCGAGCGCTGGCTGAGGCTGTTCCCCATGGAGCGGGATGACGAAGGCCGGCCCAAGGCCCCGAG
>JAHJTB010000552.1 GCA_018830135.1 Pseudomonadota bacterium
ATCGGGGCCGCGCAGGTCGGATCGTCGGGGTCAGCGCAGTCGGGCGCGGAGGGCGGCGCGCAGGCCGTGGACCCGCCCGGCGCCGTCACGATGCTGCCGCCCAGGGCCTTGATCAGCCCGGGGTTCCCCTCGACCATGTCAGCGATGCGCTCGGGCAGGTCCGAGGTCAGAGAGATCGGGCAGGCGCCCTGGACCACGCCCCAGCCGTCATCCATCTGCACCACGGTCGGGCGGAGCGCGGGGACCGAGGCCAGCATCGCGGCGAGCTGGCTGGCCTGGGACTCGGCGAGCACCTTGGAGCTGCTCTTGTCCAGCAGCAGATAGAAGTCGTACTGGTCCATCATCCCGCCGAGGGAGCCCAGCAGCTGCGAGAGCACGGCCTTGAGCGCCTCCACCACCTTCTCGCGGACCGCCTTGCGGATGGCCTCCTGGATCGCGTCGTCCAGACCAAGCTCATCCATCTTGCCGCCGCTCGTGGCCTGGCCCAGGGTCATGCAGCTCATCTGGAGCAGGCGCTCGGCGCTGGCGGGATCGCAGGTCGTCTCGGCGAAGGAGCGGGCCGCGGTGGGTCCAAAGCAGGATCCGAGGTGGCTTGCCGCAGCCCCACAGAGGTCCTCGTCCACCTCACCACAGCCAGCAGCGAGCAGGCTCGAGATGATCAGGGTGGCCAGCAGGTTTTTGAAGGTCGCAATCGCCATGGTCTCGCTCCTGGGCATGTGCAGTGCATCTCCCGCGCCAGAACCCACGTTCTGTCATTTCAGGTTGTTACCCGCCTCCATGTGCCTGGTCGGGACAACTGACCTGGCCAGTGAACCTGCAGTGGCCACTTTGCGGAGCAGGAAATTTGCCCGCGGTGATCTGCTCCTCTTAAATAGAAGGTAGGAGCCTGGACGACACCGGACCGGTGGACATCGAGGCTGAGACCCTCCGGAACAGGAAAAGCCAATGAAGAGACCAGGAGCGCTCGCGCTCATGGCGATGGTCTTGTGCGCTCCGGCGATGGGGGCGTGGGCCAGATCATCGCGGATCGACGAAGGTCTTAAAATCAAAGAGGTCAGGGCCTCTCCGGATGGCCGACACCAGGCTCGCGTCACGCTGCGAGGCCTGCAGGTGGACGGCAGGTCGATCAGCTCTGGCCCGGGGCTGATCCTGGGCCACGTGACCTGGAGGCGCGACAGCCGGGCGTTGGCCTACCTGCAGCGGTCGCCGCAGGGCCTGCAGCTGGTCGTGCTCCCGCGGCTGGACAGCGACAGCCCCCTGACCTGGTTGCTCCCCTCCCACGCCGATGGCCTGACCAAGGTGTTCTGGATCGGCCGGAGCCGGATCGGCGTCGGCGCCAGGGAGCTCGTCCCCCGCCTCGTGGTCAGCTGGCGCACGGTCGTGCGCACCCCCCCTGCTGGCTGGTGAGCGGTACTCCCACGGCGAGAGTGACCGGGAGCCTCAGCGCTCCTGAACCTCGGGCTCCTGCATCTCGCTCTGCTCCGGGCGCGCCAGGCCGCGCAACGTGTCGGCGAGCCAGGCCTCCAGCCCGGGTATGGCCCCCGCGATGAGCGCCAGCCCCTCGGTGACCGCCACCGCGACGAGGCGCGGCCCGCGCCGGGTCCCGCGCTGGATCACGTCGTCCAGCTGCACCTGACGCGCCGACGGCAGCAGGCCCAGCACAGCCTGGATCAAGGAGTCCGTGCAGGCCAGCACCCTCGCCGGCTGGAGCGGCCGCACGAAGCGTCGCAGGATGTAGCCCGTCCGCGGGACGTGGTAGTTGCCCGTGATCATCAACAGGCCCCCCACGCCCAGCTGACGCCGCATGCGGTCCAGCGTCTGCAGCTCGACCAGCGTGCGGTTGGCCGCAGGCCAGCACCGGATCTGCTCGGCGTTCGCGCCGAGCTCGATCATGATCTGCGCCGCCAGCTGGCAGCCGGGCCGTGGTTGCCGCAGCAGGTGCCCCTCGGCGCTGAGCAGGTAGGGCCGTGGCTGCCCCGCGAGCTCCAGGGCCTCGGCCAGCCCCACCGCCGCGGCGGCCCGCGCCGAGACCTCGCGCAGGCACTGCTCCGCCCCCATGTGGGGCTCCCATTTGCCCATCACCGCGATGGCGCCGGGGAGGAACCCCAGCCGACGACGGAGCGGATCGAGACGATCGTGCATCGGTCGATCCTTAGCACGCGACCATTTTTTTTGCGCGGCCAAGACGGTGCGTGGACAATCGATCCATGAAGATCGGCAGAATTGGCGCCAGCGCCAAGATCAACGCAGCGCCCGAGCGGAGGGCAGATGACCGCCGCGCCGGGAAGGACGACGAGCTGATCGCAGTCCACAGGGCCTTCGATCGATTCGAGCGGATCGTCTTCAAGGTGGCGGACCGGCGCCGGTTGATCCGGCGCGACGTCGACGTCCAGCAGGCCATCGCCCGGCTCGAGTAAGGGCTCGTGACAAAACAAGTCGAGCAAGCGAGGGTGCCGAGGCGCCCCGCTCGCAAGGCGGGCCGAC